>NZ_JBEPCJ010000073.1:0-55583 GCF_040299565.1 Spirillospora sp. NPDC000708 | reverse complement strand
GGCGCGGGTCCCGACGATCCGCCAGCAGTTGCGCATCAGCGCGACCATCGGAAGCGTCACCGGGGCCTGGTTGGCGCCCATGTGCACGAGCGTCCCGCCGGTGGTGAGCGCGGCCGTGGCCTGCAGGGTGACCGGACCCTGCGGGACGTAGTCCAGGACGGCGTCGGCGCCGCCCGGCACGAGGTCCCGCAGCGCCCGGGTGAGGCCCTGGCCCTCCTCCCAGCCGGCGGGCAGCCCGTCCAGCGCGAGGATGTCGGTGGCGACGCCGGGGGAGAGGCGGCGCACCGCCTCCAGCCGCTCGGTGCTGCGGCCCACCAGGACGAGCCGCGCGACCCCGAAGTGCGGGGCGAGGGCGACGGTGGCGGTGCCCATCGTCCCGGTGGCGGCGGTGACGACCAGGGTCGCGCCCGCCGCGAGATCGGCGAGCTTGAGGGCGCGGACCGCGTTGGCCAGGTCGTGCACCTTCGCGCCCACGTCGAAGCTCACCGCGTCCGGCAGCGGGTCGACGAGCCAGTGCGGGACGCGGACGTACCCGGCGAGCCCGCCGTCGTGGTACTCGTCGTACAGCGGCATCGGGACGTCGCTGAACGCGGCGTGCCCGATCATCGCCTGCTGCGCGCACATCATCTCGCGGTCGGTGCGGCAGTACCGGCAGGACCGGCAGGTCAGGTTCGGGTGGACGCGGACCCGGGCGCCGGGCGCGATCCCGGTGACCCGGTCGCCGACCGCGGCGACCGTCCCGGCGGCCTCGTGCCCGAGGGTGGTCGGCAGATGCCGGAAGGCGCCCTGGGCGAGCAGCCGCATCATGCCGGGGGCGAGCCCGGCGGACGCGACCTCGATCAGGACGTCCAGCGGCCCCGGTTCCGGGACGGGGATCTCGACCAGGTGCAGCGCGTCGGAGCCGCGCTCGGCGCGCGCGGCGAGCATCGTCTTCACCGGGCCTCCGCGGCGGTCGAGGGCAGGTGCCGGTCGAGGAACGCGTGCGTGCGCGCCCAGGCGGTCTCGGCCGGGCCTGACCGGTACATGTGGGGGCGCGCGTCGCAGGCGAAGGCGTGCCCGGCGTCCTCGTACACGTGCTGTTCGAAGTCGGCGCCCGCGTCCCGCAGCGCCGCGTCGATGGCCTTCACCTGATCGGCGGGGATGGTCGGGTCGTCGGCGCCGACGTGCAGCAGCATCGGCGCGTCGATCGAGCCGGAACGGTCCAGGACGGCGTGCGGGCCCGCCGCGATGCCGGGGCCGTAGAACACGACGGTCGCGGCGAGCCCCGGGATCGCGGTGGCGGCGGTGAAGGCGGCGCGGCCGCCGAAGCAGAACCCGACGACCGCGGTCCGGTCCGCGGCGAAGCCCGCGGCGGCGAGGTGGTCCAGGACGGCGCCGACGTCGGCGGCGATCGCGTCCGGGCCGATCGCGCCGATCAGCGGCATCGCCTCGGCGTGCCGGTCGTAGCCGAGGGTGCCGACCCCGGTGCGGTGGAACAGGTCGGGCGCCAGGGCCAGGAACCCGCGCGCCGCGAACCGGCGGGCGATGTCCTGGATGTGGTCGTTGACGCCGAACGCCTCCTGCAGGACCACGACGGCCCGGTCGGCGGCCCCGTCCGGCCGTGCGGCGTACACGCGCATCGGGCCGTCGGCGGTCTCAAGGGTGATCCATTCGGTCATGACTCTCCTTGCGGCAGGGCGTCGTAGTACTCGGCGGCGCCGGGATGCAGCGGGACGGGCGTGCGGCCCATCGCCACCGGGTCGAGGGGATAGGTGATCGGGCTCTTCTCCGGCGGGAGGTGCCGGTACTGGCGCTCGATGACCTCCCGGGTCTCGCCCAGCACCCACGCGATCGCGTAGGCGACGTCGTCGGGCAGGTCGGAGCGGGTCAGCACCAGGAAGTCGGAGAAGTCGAGCGTGCGGAAGCGCGGGCAGCCGGGGAAGTAGCCTTCCTCGACGGTCGCCGCGGGCCAGGAGTAGTCGGCCCACAGGCCGTCGAGGACGTCCTGCTCCACTTCCAGGAAGTGCAGGTCGGCGCCGAACTCCTGCCAGTGCGGCAGCATGACGGCCTCGTGGACGACGGCGTCCGCGCGTCCCGCCAGCACGTGGGCGAACGTCTCCCAGGGGCGCTCGTCGGCCAGGACCGTCCCGCCCCAGCCGGCGACGTCGACCCCGGAACGGGTCAGCAGCTCGTGCGCGCCGACGCCGACGTGGTTCTCCCCGTCGTGTCCGGACGTCGCGAGGGTCAGCGCGGGCGCGGCCTCGCGCAGCTCCGCGAACGACGTGATCCCGAGCGTCCTGCGCACTCCCACGACCAGACGGTCGCGCTGCGGGACGACCCCGAGCGCGCGCAGCTCGGGGAACGACTCCCCGGCGTACAGGCCGCGGCCGTCGAGGGCGGCGGCGGCGAACGCGGCGGGCGTGGTCAGCGCCACGTGCACCTCGCCCCGCCCCACCGCGCGGACGGCGTCGGCGTAACCGCGGCTGTTCCAGATCGCGACCTTGGTGTACGGGCCGCAGCGGTCGGTGAGCTCCTGGGAGATCCAGCCGCAGACCCGGTGCAGGTTGGCGGCGCCCCAGTCGCCGCGCAGGTGCAATGTCAACGACCGGTCGATCCTCGGTTCGGGCGGGCGGGTCATATGGTGCCTTCCAGGTCGAAGTAGCCGGCCAGCGCGTCGCGCACGAGCGCGGCGCGAGCAGAGGGGAACACGGCCGCGATGTAGCGGTCGGGCTTGACCAGCACGAACCGTCCGCGCGCGGCGGCCAGCGCGGACTGGAGCCGCCCGTCGGCGTCGGCGATCGCCTGCCGCCCGTCGCGCGGGCGCGGCAGCCGGTCGCCGAGCACCACGTCGAGCCGCGGCATCCGCCACGCCGGGAGATGCGCGTCGACGCGCTCCCACGCGGCGGGCGCGACGTCGACGCCGAGCAGCACCGGGCCGTCGCCGAGGACGTCGTCGAGCCGCCGCGGGCGCAGGCCCGGCGGGACGAGCACGCGCGGCTGGGGGAGCTGGCTCCCGACCAGCCGCTCGTCGCCGTGCCCCGTCCGCACCACGACCCCGCCGGCGTGGACGGGCCGGGGCCGGAACCGCATCTCGGTCAGGTAGCGGCGGCTCCACGGGGCCAGCAGCAGCGCCCGGACGGCGGTGTCCCGCAGGCGCCCCCGCATCGGGTCCACGGTCATCACCACCCGCCCGAGCCGCTCGGAGAACGCGACGGTCGCCTCGGCGTGCGGGCGCCGCTCGGGCTCGTAGGTGTCGAGGAGCCGCTCGGCCGCGCGGCCGTGCCACACCTCCGCCAGCTTCCACGCCAGGTTCGCGGCGTCGCGGACGCCCGAGTTGAGGCCCTGCCCGGCGAACGGCGGCATCATGTGCGCCGCGTCGCCGAGCAGGAAGCAGCGGCCGTCGCGCCACCGGTCCGCGACCACGGCGTTGAAGGTGTAGTTCGTCGCGCGCTCGACCTGCTCGGGGGTGATCGTCCGGTAGGGGGAGACGAGGCGGGCGATGGTCGCGAAGTCCGGCCGGGTGCCGCCCCGGCCCTCACCGGGACGGAGCCGGAACTCGTACCGGCAGCGGCCGTCCCGCCCCGGCACGATGACCGTCGGCCGGTCGGGGCGGCCGAGGTGCATGCCGTACCGCTCGTCGTGATGGTCTCCTATGGTGTCGGCGACCAGCCAGACCTCCTGGTGGCTGGTCCCGGTCATGCCGATGCCCTTCAGCTCCCGGATCGTGCTGCGGCCGCCGTCGCAGCCGAGCACCCAGCTCGCCCGCAGCTCGGTGCGGGTGCCGGAGGCGTCCAGGACGGCGGTGACGCCGTCGCGGGTCTCGACGACGTCGGCGAGTTCGGTGCCGAACCGGATGTCGACGCCGTCGCGGTCCTTGAGGTTCTGCAGCAGGACCCGCTCCAGCTCGGGTTGGGCGAACTGGTTCTTGAAGGGGTGCCCGAGGCGGTACGGCTCGGGGCCGCGGGCCTGGAACAGCGGGCGGCCCCTGCGGTCGTAGTAGCGGGTGCCGGTGCCGGGCACGACGATGTCCAGGACGGCGCCGTCGAGGCCCGCGGCCTGTAGGGTGCGCAGCGACTCGTCGTCCAGGCTGATCGCCTTGGCCTCGTCGCTGGTGGAGGCGTTGCGCTCGACGAGGACGACCGGCACGCCGCGCGCCGCCAGCAGGTTCGCGGCGGTCAGCCCGACCGGTCCCGCACCGGCGATCAGGATGGGGGCGGTCACGGGCGGCCGCCCTTGCGGACGAGGTAGGCGAAACCCGCGTCGAGCTGGGCGCCGGGCCAGCACTCGTCGCGTTTCGCCGCCGCCTCCGCGTCGTCGGACCACACGCGGATCGGCCCGGCCGCCATCGCCGCCAGCTGCGTCCGGCAGGCCCGGTCGAGCAGGACGGCGTGCATGACGGCCGCCTCGGCGCTCGTCCCGGCGGCGACGAGGCCGTGCTTGGGCATCAGCGCGGCGGGCGCGGCACCGAGCGTCTCGGCCAGCGCCCGCCCGAGCTCGGGGCTGCGGACGAGCCCGCCGGTGAGGGCGAAGCGCGGCACGTCCTCCCCGCCGAACAGCGCCCCCTCGTGCGAGATCGGCAGCAGCGGCGTGGCCAGCGCCGCGAACGCGACGGCGGAGTGCGCGTGGCTGTGCACCGTGCAGTGCAGTTCCGGCCGCCGCCGGAGGATCTCCAGGTGGATGTGGCATTCCTTGTGCGGTTCGCCGTCGCCCTCCAGGACGCCGGCGGTCCAGGAGACGAGCTGCATCCGGTCGGCGTCGATCTCCTCGAACCCCCAGCCCGGCGCTTTGATCCAGATGCCGCGCCCGTCCGGGTCGCGGACCGCCGCGTGCCCCCACACCATGTCCGACTGACCGGCCGCCGCCAGCGCCCGGTTCGCCGCGATCGCGAGGTCCCGCGCGGTCACCGCAGCGCCTCGATCTCGGCCGCGGGCAGCCGCTCCGCCGTGCGCGTCGCCTCGGTGACCCGCGGCACCTCCCGCGCCGAGACGACCGTGAGGTGCGTGCTGGGCTCGTGGTGGATCGAGGTGAAGGCGATCCCGGCCGGGATCTTGACGAAGTCGCCCGGCTCCAGCCGGACGGTCCCGCGCTGGGTGACGAGCGTCCGCCGCCCGTCGAGCTGGTACTGGATCTCCTGGGCGTTGCGGATGCGCCGGTACACGCGCCCGTCCGACGCCGGCGCCCACGTCCGCCCGATCAGGACGTCGGACGAGCGGTACACCCAGGTCGTGCCCGCGGCGTCGCCGGGACGCAGCACCTGGATCCGGTCGGTCTCGGTCGCGGCGTGCTCGAGCAGGGCCTGCTCGTCCGCCGGCGCGAGCACGATGTCGTGGCCGGGCCCGGCGAGGCACTCAGTGATCATCTCGTTGATCTCGCTGGGCTCCCAGCCGTCGAACGGCGGGATCGCCACCCGCGAGGTCCGCGCGGCGGGGATCGCCTCGTGGACCGGGGCGGGCACGTAGAACAGGATGTGGATGTCCTCGCGCCCGTAGTTGTCGTGCACCACCCCGACCGGGATGCGGGAGAAGTCGCCCGCGACCAGGTCGACGCTGCCGATGTCGGTCATCAGCGTCCGCACGCCGGTGACCTGGAACGACATCTCGTCCACATCGCAGTTGCGGTGGTAGAACGGCTGCCGGCCGTTCATCGTCTGCCACTCCAGGCGCAGGAAGTCGCTCTCGTAGACGCCGCGCGGCGGCGCGAACGGCCGGTCCACGTACTCGGCGCCGAGGTGCACGACCTCGATCGGCGGGTGGTCGCGTCCCATCCGCGGCGCTCCCGGCCGGACGACCGGATCGCCGAGCAACTGCTCCTCCCGCCGCCGGAACACGCGCGGCGCGGCGTCGAACGGGAACGCCTCCAAGCTCTCTTGGACGGTGCCCATGGGTCCTCCTCGGTTCTCGGGATCGCGGCTCAGGCTTCTGCCCGGACGGTGTTGCGCAGCGTGCCGATGCCGCCGATCGTCACCTCGACGACGTCGCCGTCGGCGAGGAACACCTGCGGGTCGCGGCGGAACCCGACGCCGCCCGGGGTGCCGGTGAGGATCACGTCCCCGGGTTCCAGCCGTGTGAACTGGGACGTCACCTCGATGAGCGTCGGCACGTCGAAGATGAGCCGGTCGGTGGAGGCCGACTGCATCTCCCGCCCGTTCAGCCGCAGCGAGAGGTCGAGCTTTCCGGGGTCCAGTTCGTCGGCGGTGACCAGGACGGGCCCGAGCGGCGTGGAGCCGTCCCAGGCCTTGCCCTGCATCCACTGGTGCGTCCTGTACTGGAAGTCCCGCATGGTGACGTCGTTGGCGATCGTGTAGCCGAGCACGTGCTCCAGCGCCTCGCCGCGCGGGATGCGGCGGCCGGCCCTGCCGATCACCACGGCCAGCTCCGCCTCGTAGTCCACCTGGGACGACTCGGGCGGCAGCAGGATCGGCTCGCCGTGCCCGATCAGGTTGGAGGCGAACTTGGGGAACAGCACCGGGTACTCCGGCAGGTCGCGCCCGGTCTCGTCGACGTGCGCGCGGTAGTTGAGCCCGACGCAGAAGACCTTGCCGGGGCGCGCGACGGGGAGCAGGGTCAGGCCGTCCAGCTCGGCGCCGTCCTCAGCCACCGGCACCGCGGCGGGATCGCCCGCCGCGCGGTCGATCCGGTCGAGCCCGAGCAGCCGGTGCACCCGTGTCCCGTCGAGGCGGCCGAGCGCTTCGGCTCCGTTCTCATCCCGGTAGGCAACGAACCGCATCCCACATCCTGTCCTGTCTGTTAGAGCAAGCATCCTGTGTTTCGATACAAGCTAGGGCTGGAGCGATCGGCGGTCAATGAGCTAGCGTGCTCAATATTCAGGATTATCTTCCTGTAAAACAGGACAAGGAGTCGTCCATGGCCATCGCCGAACTAGGGCATACCGGACTCTGGGTCACCGACCTCCCGCTGATGCGGGACTTCTACGAGCGGGTCCTCGGCCTGACCGTCACCGACCACGACGACGAGATCGGCATCGTGTTCTTCAGTGCCCGCCCGGACGTGGAGCACCACGAGTTCGTCCTGCAGACCGGGCGCACCGCCCCGCCCGGCGCCAAGCAGCAGCACCAGATCTCCTGGCGGGTCGAGACCCTCGACGACATCCGCGCCTTCCACCGGAGGTTCCGGGAGGAGGGCGTCGAGGTGCAGCAGGAGGTCACCCACGGCAACGCCTTCGGCATCTACTTCTTCGACCCCGAGGGCAACCGCAACGAGGTCTACCTGCGCATCGACCGGGACATCCCGCAGCCGTTCCGCAAGAGCATCGACTTCGGCCTGCCGCCCGAGGAGATCTACGCCGAGGCCGAACGGCTCCTGGACGACGGGGGCCCCGCCTACCGGCCCGTCCAGTAGCGCGGGGGAACGGCCGTGCGGCTCCGGGGACGCGGCGGCGGGCGGCCCGGCCCCGCAGCCGTGCGGCCCAGGGGCTGGGCCGCTCGCGGCGCGGCTCGTCCCCGGAGCCCGCGGCGGCGCCGGCCCTTCCCCGCCCCGCCCGGCCCGTGCGCGTGCTCGTGTCGGGACGGGGAAGGGCGGATCGGCTAGGACGAGACGACCGCGAGCCGTCCGCTGATGGCGGCGGCGGCCTCGTTGACGGCCTGCTGGACCTCCGGTAGCCGTTCGTCCGGGACCCGGTGCGACAGGGCCGCGACGCTGACGGCCGCGACGACCTCGCCGTCGGCGCCGCGGATCGGCGCGGCGACGCCCAGCACGTCCGGGTCGAGCTCGCCGCGCGAGACCGCCGTCCCGCGCTCCCGGATCTCGGCCAGCCGGGCACGCAGCTCCGCCGCGCCGGTGATCGTCGCCCCGGTGAAGCGGGGCAGCCCGCTGGTCTCGATGATCTCGTCGATCTCCTTCTCGGGCGCCCAGGCCAGCAGCACCAGCGCGGAGGCGCCCGCGTTGACCGGCAGGACGTGGCCGCGCTCGTACGACAGCCGGACCGGGTGGTCGGTCTCCTCGCGCTCCAGGCAGACCACGGTGGCTCCGGTCCGCCGCGTGAGCAGCACCGCCTCGCCGACCCGGTCGCACAGCTCGCGCATGACGGGCCGGGCCACCTCCGACAGCCCGAGTCCCTTGCGGGCCAGCCGAGCCAGTTCGAACACCCGGGGCCCGAGCCGGTACCCCGCCGGGCGCTGCTCCTCGATGAACCCAGAGGACGCCAGGCTCTGCAGGTAGCGGTACGCGGTCGACCGCGCGACCCCCAGATGGTCGGCGACCTCCTGGCCGCCGACCACGAGCCTCGAGTCCTCGAACATCAGCAGGATGTCCAAGGCGCGATCAGCGGTGGAGTTGCGTTCGCGGTAACCGCTCGTCCGGTCCGTCGACTGTCCTGTCATGCAGGAAAACCTACATGAAAACCAGGTCGTCCCTCGTTGTTTCCGAATATCAGGACACTAGTCACGAGATGCGGGACACGCTTACACTGCCGGGACCCTCACGAGGAGAGCGCATGGTCGATCTCAAACTTCTCTGCCCGGGCGGCAACTTCACCAGCGTGGGCGGCCTGATCGCGCACGGACTCGCGCGCGGCGGGCTGCCGCGCGGCTCGACGGTCTCGGTGGTCACCGGCACGCCCTACGCCGAACTCGCCCTCAACGGCCCCGACCTGGTGCGGCAGGGCCGCTACCAGGCCGCGATCACCACCCCCGCGTGGCATCTGGCCGGGCAGGAAGGGGTGCGGACGCTGGCGAGCTTCGCCCACGACGACCAGCTCGTCCTCGCGGTCCGCAAGCGGCACCGCGTGCGCAGCCTGCACGACGTCCGGGAGCGGAGGCTGCCGCTGAAGATCTCGATGCCGACCCGCGAGTCGGGACACCCGGCGGCCATCGCGCTGGAGCGGCTCTTCTCGCTGCACGGCTTCACGGTCGCCGACCTGGAGGCGTGGGGCGGGCGGATCCTGCACGACCGGCCGAAGTACCCCAACCAGCCGGAGTCGGTCCCGGTGGACCCGGCGTTCGACGCGGTCTTCGACGAGGCCGTCATGACCTGGCGGTGGAAGCGGATCAGTGAGACCTACGACCTGGACTACCTCCCCGTCGAGGACGGGATCCTGGCCCGCTGCGCCGAGCTCGGCATGCGGCCGGGGGTGCTGCGCGCCGGGCGGCTGCGAGGGGTCGAGCGGGACGTCCCGACGATCGACTTCTCCGGTTGGGTCCTGTACTGCGCCGAGGACCTGCCCGACGCGACCGCCCGCCTGGTGCTGGAGGCGCTCGACGAGCAGAAGGAGCAGATCTCCGGACGCTTCACCGGGCCGACCGCCGCGATGACGAGCCCGGTCGACATGCGGAGCCTGCCGCTGGATCCGCCGGTGCCGCTCCATCCGGGCGCGGCGGCCTTCTACAAGGAGAACGGATACCTCTGACATGGGCCTGGTCCACGAACACCTCGACGCCTTCCCCTTCACCGAACCGCCCGTCGTGCTGGAGCGCGACGAGGACCTGCTGCTCGGCGAGCCGCTGCCGATCCGCGCCCGCGCCCTGCGCGACCACGATCCCCTGGAGGCCGTCCACTTCAGCCCCCGGTACGTCGACGCCGGACGCACCCACCCCAAGGGGCTGTACCAGAACGACTTCCTGCGCATGGAAGTGCAGACGATGACCGGGCGGCAGGGCTTCTACCACCGCAACGCCGACGTCGACGAGGTCTCCTACCAGGTGACGGGCGGCCGGACCCTGATCACCGAGATCGGCACCATCACCCACGCCCCCGGCGACTTCTCCCGCATCCCGGTCGGCGTGGCCCACGACAACCTCGGTGACGGCGACATCCACCTGCTCTTCTACAGTCCCGCCCCGCTGGCCGAGCGCGTCCCGCCGACCCGCCTCTCCGAGTACCTCCCCACGCCGTTCCCCGGCTGGGAGCCGACCGTCCAGAACGAGATGATCACCGAGATGCGCGGCGGGCAGGGGGAGGGGATCCATGTCGCGGCGGCGGACGAGCGGCTCCTCCTCGACCGCGCGAAGCGCACCGACGCCCGCATCACGCTGGTGCGGTCCGACCAGACCGTGTGGCTGTACGAGTCGCCGCGGCTCCTCATCGGCCAGGTCGTGGCCGCTTCGTCCGACGGCCGCCGCTACCGCCGCCACCGCGACGCCGACGAGATCCAGTACCAGGTCGCCGGGACGCGGACGCTGGTGACGCAGCGCGGCACGCTCGACCTCGTCCCCGGCGACTTCGTCCGCATACCGCTCGGGATCGCGTTCACCTCCGTCCATTCCGAACCCAGCACGCACCTGGCGGTGGCCGCCGCCGGCGCGGTGCCGCAGGTCGCCGAAGGGACCAAGAAGGCGCGCGGCACCGCTCCCCGCGAGATCGAGGCTCTGCGATGAGCGGGATGCTCGCCGTCCGCGCGCACGCCGGGTCGACGGAACTGCGCGTGGAGAAGGTCGGCGTTCCGCGGGTCGGACCGGAAGACGTGCTGGTCAAGGTGGTGTCGGCGGGCCTTGCGCCGAGCATCGTCAAGCACCTGGCGCGGGGCCGGTTCACCCACCTGCCGAGCACTCCCGGGCACGAGGTGGCCGGCACGGTGGTCGAGACCGGCGCGGACGTCGACACCGCGCTGATGGGGGCGCGGGTCCGGATGCACCCGATGCTGTCGTGCGGATCGTGCCGGTACTGCACGACGGCGCGGCAGCAGATGTGCGGCGACGCCGCGATGATCGGCAACGCCGCGTTCGGCACCGGCCCGATGGAGCTGTACGCGCGGTACCACGACGGCGGGCTCGCCGAGTACGTCCGGGTCCCGAGGCGGCTCGTCGACCCGCTGCCCGACCATGTCGGCTTCGACGTCGCCGCCAAGCTGCACGAGCTGGGCAACGCCCACCGCGCGTTGAAGAGCGCCGGGCTGCATCCGGGCGGGCGCGTCGTGGTCACGGCCGCGACCGGGGCGATGGGCACCGCGACCGTCAAGCTGGCGGAGTTCTTCGGCGTCCGGGAACTGGTCCTGGTCGGACGGTCGGCCGAACGTCTGGAGGCGGTGCGGCCGCTCGCCGGCGCCGTGCCGGTCAGGACGGTCGCGTTGGAGGAGCTGCCCGGCGACTGGACGGAGGACGACGGGCTGGCCCGCCGGCTCGACGACCTGCTGCCCGGCGGGGCGGACGCCGTCCTCGACTACCTGCCGGGCGGCCCCGGCACGGTGCAGGCGATGCAGGCACTGGCCACCGGCGGCGCCCTGGTCCACATGGGCGGCAGCGAAGCGGCCCTGCCGTTCCCCATCAGGATCATCATGACCCGCTGCTGGCGCGTGGTGGGAACGCGCGGCTGCACCCGCGAGGACACCTCGGCCGTGCTCGACCTGCTGGCGTCGCGGCGGCTCACGGCCGACGAGCTGATCACCCACCGGTTCCCGCTCGCCGACGCGCCGCGGGCCATGGACGCCCTCGTCCGGCGTGCGGAGCCGATGTGGATGGCGGTCGTCAACCCCTGAGCCGCAGGGTGTCCGGAAATATAGGACATAGGTATTGACTTGCAGGACATCCAACTTGGACACTCGCTGTGACCTGCACCACCTCATGTGAGGAGCCGACAACGTCCAGACAACAGCGCCCGGCGGCCGCTCCACGGCGGTCGTTCCCGGCGCACACGATCGGCCCGAGAGCGCTCACGGCGGCGCGCGGGCTCCTCGGCCTCGCGGCGCTGGCGATGCTCGTGCAGACGCTGGCGTGGTGGGGCCCGCGCGGCTGGGCCGTGCCCGGGCTGGGCCGCTTGGCCTCCGAGGTCGGCCGGCTCGTCTCCGCGCACGGATTCGCCACCGCCGTGCTCGCCACGATCACGGCGGTCGTGATGGCGGTCGCCGCCGGCCTGGCCGCGGCGGTCGCCCTCGGCGTCGTCTTCGGGTCCAGCCGGCTCGCCTACCGCGCCTTCGGCCTCCCGTTCGAGATCCTCCGCCCCGTCCCCGCCGTCGCCTTCATCCCGCTGGCGATCCTGGCGCTCGGCCAGGGCCGCACCATGGAGGTCGCCGTCGGCGCCCTCGGCTGCTGGTGGCCGATGCTGTTCAACACCGTCTACGGCGTCGGGCAGGTGGACGCCCAGGCCCGGGACGCCGCCCGCGTCCTCGGGTGCGGGCGCCTCGCCCTCGTCGTCCGGGTGGTGCTGCCGTCGATCCTGCCGTTCCTCATGGCGGGCCTGCGCACCGCCGCACCGCTCGCACTGATCATCGTGATCGGCGCCGAGTACCTGGCCTCGGCGGGGCACGGGCTCGGCGGCGTGCTGATCCAGGCCACCTCCACCGGCGACATCGACGTCCTGTGGGCCACCGCCGTGCTGACCGGGGTGCTGGGCATCGCGATCGGCGCCGCCGTCGCGCTGGCGACCCGGCTGGCCTGCCCCTGGGCCGCGGAGCGGGCACGATGAGGCGGCTCGCCGGCGCCCTGAGCGGCGCGCTCGTCATGGCGGCGATCATCGCGGTGTGGCAGTGGCGGGTCACCGCGCACCCCGTGTTCTTCCTGCCCGCCCCGTCCGCCGTCTGGGACCGGCTGCGCACCGACTGGCTGTCCGGCCCCGCCGGGCACCTGTTCGTCACCGGGACGGCCTGGTCGGCGATCCGGCAGACCTTCGAGACCGCCCTGGCCGGATGGTTCATCGCCTCCTGCGCCGGGGTGGCCGCCGGCGCCGCGATCGGCGCCCTCCCCGCCGTCCGCGACTACACGGGCGCGCCGCTGCTGCTCCTGCGCAGCACCCCGCCGATCGTGGTGGTCCCGCTGTCCATCGCCGTCCTCGGCGTCGGCACCGCGATGCACCTCACCGTGGTCGTGTTCAGCTGCCTGTGGCCCGTGCTGCTCAACACCGCCGCAGGGGTCGCCGACATCGAGCCCCTCCAGGTCGACGTCGCGCGGCTGAACCGCCTGGGCCCGCTGCGGCGCTTCTTCCGTGTCCTGCTCCCGGCCGCCGCGCCGAAGGTCTTCGCCGGCCTCCGGGTGGCGATGTCCCTGGCCATCGTCCTGGCGGTCGGCTCGGAGATGTTCGCCGGCACCGGCGGCCTCGGCGGCGCCGCCCTGCAGGCGCAGACCACCTTCGACGTCCCGGCGCTGTGGGCGACCCTCGCCGTCCTGGCGCTCTTCGGCGTGCTGTTCAACGCCCTCTTCCTGCTCATCGAGAAGTACGCCCTGCGGTGGCATGTCCTAAGGAGCACCCAGTGACCCCTCCCATCCTCGCGGTCGAGGGATTGGAGCACCGTTACGGAACGGGCGAGCGATCCCACCAGGCGATCGCCGCGATCGACTTCGAGCTGCACCGGACCCGGGCGATGTCCATCGTCGGACCCTCGGGCGCGGGAAAGACCACCCTGCTGCGCTGCCTCACCGGCCTCATCACGCCGACCGGCGGCGTCGTCAGCTTCGAGGGCGCCCCGATCCGCGGCATCCCCGAAGGCATCGGCGTGGTGTTCCAGGACTACAGCCGCTCGCTGTTCCCCTGGCTCAGCGTCATCCGGAACGTGGAGTTCCCGCTGCGCGGAGCCGGACTCGCCCGGGCCGAACGGCACCGGCGCGCCCGCGAGGCCCTGGCCAGGGTGGGACTCTCCGACGCCGCCCGGAAGTACCCGTGGCAGCTGTCCGGCGGCATGCAGCAGCGCGTGGCGATCGCCCGCGCGCTGGTCACCGAGCCGCGGCTGCTGCTCATGGACGAGCCCTTCGCGTCCGTGGACGCCCAGACCCGCGCGGACCTGGAGGACCTGGTCCTGGACATCCGCTCCGGCACCAGCACCAGCATCGTCGTCGTCACCCACGACATCGACGAGAGCGTCTACCTTGCCGACACCGTCCTCGTCCTGTCCGGCAGCCCCTCGCACGTCATGGCCACCGTCGCGGTCGACCTGCCCTACCCGCGCGACCAGATCGACACCAAGCGCCTCGACGGCTACCTCGACACCCGCGCCAAGATCTACGACCTGATCCACAGCACCTGATCGTCACGCGTCATCACCCACCTGCTCCCGAGTGCCTCCACGTCCACCCCGCCACCCCACACCCTGGAGCCGTCATGCGTTCCGTTCGCCATGCCCGCACCGCCTCGGCCGTCTTCGCCGCCGGACTGCTGGCCGCCTCCGCCTCCGCCTGCTCGTCCGGCTCGGCCTCGGGCGGCACCGGCGGCGGGGCCGAACTGAAGGTATTGGTGTCGCCGCAGCCCAACGCCGCTCCCCTCTACATCGCCAAGCAGAAGGGGCTGTTCGCCAAGCAGGGCCTGAACGTGAGGATCATCGCCGGGCAGTCCGGCTCGTCGATCGTCGCCGCCCTGCAGTCCGGCGGCGCCGACCTCGGCCTCGTCAACTACGTCACCGTGTTCTCCGGGGCGTCCCACGGCCTGAAACTGAAGTTCGTCGCGCAGTCGCGAGTAGGACAGGCCGGAGCCGACGGCATCTTCACCAAGAAGGGCAGTCCCATCCGCTCGATGGCCGACCTGAAGGGCAGGAAGATCGGTGTCCCCGGCACGGGGTCCGTCGCAGATCTGGTCACCGACCTGCGGCTCGCCGGAGCCGGGGTCGCCCCCAAGGACGTGAAGTACGTGCAGATCCCCGTGCCCAACGCCCTGTCCTCCCTCAACAACGGCCAAGTCGACGCCTCCTGGCTCACCGGCACGCAGGAGAGCCAGGCCAAGGCGGCGGGCAACCCGCGCGTCATCGATGCCTGGGCGGGCGGCGCCGCCGGCTTCCCGATCGCCGGATGGGCGGGAACCGAGACGTGGGTCAACGGCCACCGCGACACCGTCGCCAAGCTCCGGGCCGCCCTGAAAGAGGCGTCCCTGCTCGCGCAGAACGACCCGGCGCTCGTCCGCAAGACGCTGCCCGCCTTCATGCACCTCACCCCGGCGCAGGCGTCATCGATCGCGATCCCCGCGACCTGGCCGGTCGACAACGACCCTTCCGGTATGAAGCGCGTCTCCGACTCGATGACCAAGCTCGGATTCCTCGACAAGCCGATCCAGCCGGGAGACGTCCTCTCCCAGTAAGCGGCGCGCAGCGGGCGAGCGTCGCGCTCGTCGGCCGGTCTCCGGTGGATGACCGGGGACCGGCCCACGGAGCCGCCGCCAGGGGAGTGGTCATAACGGCCCTGATGACGGGTAGGCCATCGCGCATGAGCGGGCGCATGCGAGCAGCGGGGGATGGCGCCGTCGCCGGGGTCGTCGCCACCTCGGTCATGACCGGTTGGATGCGGGCGGCTCGCCGCTGCGGGCTCATGCGCGAGCAGCCGCACCACCGCATCGCGCGGGTGGTGCTGCTTCCCGGTTCGAGCGAGAAGCCCACATCGGCCGAGCGCCCGGTCGGAGGGATCGCTCACCTGGGGTTCGGGGCCACCATGGGGGCGGCGTTCGGGCTGCTCACCGGCCGCCGCCGGCCCTCCGCGCCTGCCGGAGCGGTCTACGGCGTCGGGGTCTGGGCCGTCAGTTACCAGGGCTGGCTGCCCCTGTCGGGCATCATGCCGCCCGCACACCGGGACCGCCCTGGACGTGCGGCGGCCATCTTCATAGCGCACATCCCCTACGGGGTCACCCTGGCCCTCACGCTGCGCCGGATGCGGCGCTCACCCCGGTAGCGGCAGGCGCCGGTCGCCGCGGCAAAAAAACCGGAGATCCGTCGGCGCGGATGTCGAGAAGGCAGAGCCCGCTCCGTCCCAGGGATGCGAGCGGCCGGGAACGGCCCGCCGGACGACCCGACAGAGGAGCGACGACGATGGAACAGCACGAGATCAACGAGATCCTCGGCCGGCCTTACAGCCAGGAGCTGCTGGCCCGCGACCTGACCCGGCTGGCCTACGTCGCCGACGACGGCACGCCCCGCAACGTACCGATCGCGTTCACCTGGAACGGCTCGGAGATCGTCATGTGCACCACCAAGAACGCCCCCAAGCTGCGGTCGCTGCGCCATCGGCCCGAGGTCGCGCTGACGATCGACACCGAGGTCCACCCGCCGAAGATCCTGCTCATCCGGGGGCGCGCCGAGCTGGACGTCGTCGACGGCATCCCGGAGGAGTACCTCCAGATGAACGGCAGCTACGAGATGACGCCGGAGCAGCGCGTCGAGTGGGAGGCCGAGGTCCGCTCCCTCTACGACGGCATGGTCCGGGTCGTGGTCACGCCGACCTGGGTGAAGCTCATCGACTTCGAGAACACCCTGCCGTCCGCGGTCGAGGAGCTGATGCGGCGGCGGGCCGAACGCGAGCACGCCTGAGACCGCCGCGCCTGGAGCCGGCGGGTGCGCGGTCGAGCCGGTCAGGGAGCCGGGGGCGTGGGCCGGCCGTGGGCGCGCCACCAGGCGGCCGCCGCGTCCGTGGTGAGGCCGGTGGTCCAGAGGTCGGCCGGGTCGTCGGGCAGCAGGCGCTCCCGCAGCGCGTCCCGCATGGGGAAGGGGAGCTCGGCGCCGGTCGTGGGGATGCCGTCGTCCAGGACCTCGGCGGGGAAGGCGCAGACCGCGACGGCGTCCGCCAGGCCGAAACCCGCGCGTTCCGCCAGGTCGCGGACGGTCGCGGCGGCGTCGATCGGCGCGGGGCCGCGTTCGGTCAGCAGCCGGATGAGGCGGACGACGCGCTCGGCGTCGCCCCAGCAGGGGGCGGGGGCCCGAGCCGCCTGCCAGCCGGGCGGCTCGATGGGGCCGAACGTTCCGGCGGGCGCGTACTCCACGGCCGTCGCGGTCCGGTCGCGTCGCTGGTAGTCCAGGATCAGCAGGGCGCCGTTCGGCGTGCGCCAGAGCTCTCCGGGCGCCGTCTTCTCCAGTTGCCTGTCGACCATCTGGCGTTCGGCGTTGGACTGCTCTTCGCCGCCAGAAGGAGTCAGGCGCAGGATCCGGCAGGCTCCGGTGCCGTCCCCGATCGGGGCGTTGGCCCAGAGGCGCAGGACGTCGAGGACGCCCTCGCGCTGCGCGTCGGAGGTCCACGGCAGGACGGCCGGCAGCGCGTGACCCGCGAGGGCGTCCAGATCGACGCCCACATGGCCGCCGGTCGGCAGGGAGACCGTCCAGACGAGGTAGGGCTCGCCGGCCGCGGGCTCGCCGGTCGCCGACTTTAGCGCGCGGGCGAGGAGCCGTTGGCGGACGAGCCACCGCGTCCGCACCGTGGTTCGCGCGAAGGGCAGGTCGGGCGCCGGTGAGACGAGCGCGGGCAGTGCCGGAGGCTGGGGCCGGCCGATCCGGTCGCGCAGCTCGATGGCGAGGAGGAGGCACTCGACGGCGGTACGTGCGGCTTGGAGGACGCCGTCGCGCAGGCCGGGCGCGGTCACCTCGGGCAGCACGGCGTCCAGCGCGTCGGCGGCGGCGCGCGGTCCGGCCAGCGTCGCCTCCAGCAGGCGCGCCGCACCCTCGCGGTCGAGACGGCGCAGCGCCGCCGACCCCTCCGGGTCGGCCGGGTCGCGCCGCGGCCACCAGCCGGGCGGCGGCACGAGCCCGCCCTTCGTGCTCATGACGGGCGAGAAGGGCAGCCGGGCCGTCCGGGTCCCGTCGGGGGCGGTGACGGTGATCGCGCCGCGGCTCAACCGGACCTCGCTCGGCGCGGCGGCGCCCGGGAACGTCACCTCGGCGGCTCCCGGCGCCTGGGGCCGCGCGGTGGCGAGGGAGGGGTCCAGGGTCAGCGCGACGGTCTGGCCCGTCCGCCCCTCGATCCGGAACGTCTGCCAGCGGCCGTCCTGGATCCGCGACAGGAGGCCGGTCTCGCCGTCGTACCAGGGCAGCAGCCCTTCAGGTAGTTGGGGAAGCCTCAGCGACAGGTGGCCGTCGCCGGTGACGGACGCGTGGCCGTGCCAGGACCGTTCCGCGATGGTGAGGTATCCGAGGTGCTGGACGATCGTCCGCCCTGCTTTCGGAGACTTGTGCGGCGTCCCGTCGCCGGGCACGGCCAGTTCGGCGGGGATGCCGCCGCGCAGGGCCGCCAGCAGGGCGTCCACGGGGTCGGCGGGTTCGAGCCCTTCGGCGACGCCCGGATCCAGATCGAGGAGGCCGCCGCGGCCGGTGAGCCGTACGAGCCGCTGCAGGGCGTCGTGCTGGAAGGGGAGGTCCGGGCGGCCCGCGTCGGCCTTCCAGCCGTCGACGGCTTCGCCCAGCACCTCGCGGGTCTCCGGCAGATCCCAGAGGGCTCGTACCGTGGCCGCGTAGTCGACGTTCCCGAAATACCCCAGGTCGCGGACGAACGCGTCCAGCAGACCGGCGAAACGCGCGCGTCCTTCCGGCCCGGACGCCACGTCCGCGGCCTGACGGCCCGCGTCGAAGGCCCGCCCCCACCAGCGGGGGGAGTCCGTGTTGATCTCCGCCATCGGGATGACGTGCCGGTGCTCGGGAGGCGGAAGCGCCGGGTCCGTCTCCTCGCCGTACACCACCTCGGCGTCCGGGAAGAGCCGGTCGCCCGCCTGCTCGACGAGCGTCAGCAGGACGGGCGCCGCGCAACCGTGTCCCGCGCCGCCGAACCAGTGCGCCGGCAGGTGCGCGCCCGCTCCGCTCCCGGCCAGGGACTCCAGCCACATCTGCCGGATCTCCTCGGCGACATCCTCGCCGCTCTCCTCCTCGTGCCGGGCGCGGTCGGGCTCGGCGGCGATCAGCAGCTTCATCAGGTCGTCGTCGCGCCGGGCCACCTCGGCCAGCGGCTCGCGGGCGGCTGCCCAGACCTGGTGGGACGCGATGGGCATGAGCCCGGCGCGCAGCAGCCGCTCGGCCAGGAACGCCTCCTCGTCCCGCTTCTTGATCTTCGCGGCGCGGGCCAGCGCGCGCAGGTCGGGAAAGATCCGGGCATAGGGGATGAGCCCGGCGTCGAACCCCGCGCAGATCACCTCGCGGAAGCGGGCGTGCGCCTCCTCCGCCGGCAACCGCGCGGCGAGCGTCTTGGCGTAGTCGCGCAGCGCGGCCGGTCCGACGCCGCCCGCGGGCACCAGGTCGAGGAAGACGCCGTGCACCCGGTCGAGGTCGAGGAGCGCGGGATGGTCCTTCTCGATCTTGCGCGCCTGCCCGAACGCCCAGAACGCGAGCTCGCTGTCACCGGCCCGCGCCAGCTCCCGGCAGGCCTGCTCGAAGAACGGCGCCAGCTCGGCGGCGGGCACCGGGCTCGCGGCCCTGGCCAGCATCTTCTTGGCGCCTGTGGGTCCGGCGGCGGCCAGGTCCGCCGGTGCCGGCAGCTGCGGGAACCGAGTCATCGCGTCCTTCGTCCCTGATCATCCGAACGACCATGAACCTCTGCGACGGCTCGCCCGCGTGATCGGTTCCGCCGGCCTGGCCGAAGCCCTCAGCGCGAAGCCCTCAGTACGAAGCCCTCAGTACGAAGCGGTCAGGGCGTTGCCTGCCCGATCGCCAGAAGGTTGCCCTCGCTGTCGCGGAAGAAGGCGCCGCGCTCGCCGTGTCCCTTGCTGGGGTAGTTGCCGGGGACGGTCACGATCTCGCCCTCGACCGTGAAGCCGGGGACATCGACCTCCTCGAACTCCACACCGCGGGACCGCAGGTCGGCGACGACCCGGTCGAGGTCGTCCACCTCGAAGCCCATCTGCGTCGCGGTGCCGGAGGCGCTCCCGGACGACTGGAACAGGTGGAACTCCGTCGCCCCGCACAGGTAGCGGAGCCCGCCCTCGCGCTCCTCGGCGGCCTCGAGGCCGAGGCGGTCACGGTAGAAGCGCCGGGCCCGGTCCAGGTCCTGGCAGGGAATCTTGGTGACGGCGTGCGCGGAGTCGAGCGGCCCGGCCATGGCATGCCTCCTCAAGGCGATCACTGATCCCCAAGGGTAGTGAGAGGGTTTTTACCTGCGGGTTTCGTGTGACCCTTGCTACCCGTCCAAAGTGTATGCAAAAGTGTGGGCACCTTCGGAAGGGAGGCCGCCGTGGTGGGAACCGGCGTGCGGGCGCGTGCGGGCAGCGCGCTCTACAACGAGGTCGTCGACTGGATGGACGTCGAGGCCGAGTTGCTGGACGACTACCGGGAACGCGAGTGGCTGGAGGGCATGGTCAGCCGCGACGTCGTTTACCAGGTGCCGCTGAGGCAGACGGTGGAGCGGGCGCGCGGGACCGGCTTCCTGCCCGGAACGTTCCACCTCGACGAGTCGTACGGCTCGCTGCAGAGCCGGGTCGCCCGCAACGAGACCGCGTACGCCTGGGCGGAGGACCCGCCGTCCCGGATCCGGCACTTCGTCACCAACGTGAAGGTCACCGATCTGGGCGAGGAGCGGGCCGGCGTGCGCAGCAACCTGCTGGTCTACCGCACCCGGCAGGAGCAGACGCAGCCGCAGCTGCTCGCCGGCGAGCGCAGGGACGTGCTGCGCCGCGAGGACGGCGTGCTGCGCCTGCTGCGCCGCGAGGTCCTGCTGGACCTGACCGTGATCGGCACGCACAACCTTTCCATCTTCTTCTGAGGGGGCACTCGATGGCACGGAGCGAGCAGCTCCTCGACGAACTCGCCGAGGGCGTCGCGCGGGGCGAGGTGCCGGTCGGCATCTTCGGCGACCAGGAGATCTACGACCGCGAGCTGCGGTCCATCTTCGGGCGGTGCTGGGTGTACCTGGCGCACGAGTCGGAGATCGAGGCGAAGGGCGACTACGTCCTGCGCAAGATCGGCGAGGACAGCTTCATCGTCGTCCGGGACGAGCAGGGCGAGATCCACGTGCTGTTCGACGCCTGCCGGCACCGGGGCGTCCAGGTGTGCCGGTCCGACTCGGGCAACACCTCCCACTTCCGCTGCCCGTACCACGGGTGGACGTACAACACGAAGGGCGACCTCGTCGGCGCCCCGCTGTGGCGGAACGCGTTCGGCGGCATGCCGAAGGAGGGCAACGGGCTGTCGAAGGTCGCCCGCGTCCGCTCCTACCACGGCCTCGTGTTCGCGACGCTCGACCCGACGGCGCCGGAGCTGGAGGAGTACCTCGGCGGCATGGCCTGGTACCTCGACCTGCTGTTCGGCCTGAACGAGAGCGGCATCGAGATCATCGGCGCGCCGCAGCGGTTCGTGATCGACGCCAACTGGAAGTCGGGCAGCGACAACTTCTCGGGCGACGACTACCACCTCGGCACGCTGCACCGGTCGGTGTGGGAGATCGGCGCGTTCCCCGTCCCGTTCCGGGAGAACATGATGGGGTACCACATCCAGGCGTCGCCCGGTCACTCGCTGTCGTTCTCGATGGCGCCGACCGAGGACGAGCCCGGCCCGAAGTTCTTCGGCTTCCCCGACGACGTCGCCGCGACGTTCGACACGTCCCGCATCAGCGAGCACCAGCTCGACATCGCCCGCCGCTCGCGGGTGATGGTCGCGAACGTCTTCCCGAACTTCTCGATCCTCGCGCTGCCGATGACGGAGGACGGCGCGAACCACCCGCCGACGGGCGTGATGACGATCCGGACATGGCAGCCGCACGGCGTCGGCCAGGTCGAGATCTGGAACTGGTTCTGCGTCTACAAGAACATGACGCCCGCGCAGAAGGACCGGGCGTACCGGGCGGGGCTCGGCACGTTCTCGATGGGCGGCGCCTTCGAGATGGACGACACCGAGCCGTGGATCACGGTGAGCCGCACCGGCCGGTCGGTGGCGGCGGACCTGCTCGACTTCAAGCTGAACTACCAGATGGGGATGCCCGGCGTCGGGATCGCGAAGGAGGTCCCGGACTGGCCGGGGCCCGGCATCGCGTACTGGACGCGGTACGAGGAGGGCGTCCAGCGCAACCTGTACCGGTTCTACGCCGACATGATGCGCGCCGAGCCCGGCACCTGGCCGAAACTGACGTTCGAATGAGCGACTGGATCGCGGCCACGCGGGAGCGGTACGGGCGCGGCGGCCTCGCCGGCCGCCTCGCCTGGGGCGACCGCCCGGCGGTCGTCGTGGTGGACCTCATCGAGGGGTTCACCGATCCCGAATGCCCGCCCGGCTCGGACCTGGACGCGGTGGTGGCGCGCACCGGCACGCTGCTGGAGCGCGCGAAGGCGGCGGGCGTCCCGATCTTCCTCACGACGATCGCGTACACCCCGGACGACCTGGACCGCCTCGTGTGGCTCCGCAAGATGCCCGCGCTCCGCGCGCTGACCCAGGGGTCGCGGTGGGTGGAGGTGGACGGGCGGCTGCCCGTCCGCGAACCGGTGATCGCCAAGAAGGCGGCCTCCGCGTTCGCGGGCACCGACCTCGCCGAGCGGCTCGCGGCGGAGCGGGTGGACACGCTCGTCGTGTGCGGCGCGACCACGTCCGGCTGCGTCCGGGCGACCGCCGTGGACGCCTGCGCGCTGGACCTCGCGGTGTTCGTCCCGCGCGAGTGCGTCGGCGACCGCGAGCCCGGCCCGCACGAGGCGAACCTGCTGGACATCGACGCCAAGTACGGCGACGTCGTGGGCATCGAGGAGGTGCTGGCCCGGTGGTGACATCGACGCTCGCCGCCCCCCGGCTGCTGACGCCGGGGCCGCTCGGCCTCGCCGCCGAGCGCGGGCGCGGCACGTACGAGCCTCCCGCGTGCGGCGACGTGATCGCCGAACTGGCGGCCGCCGGGCTGCGCGGCCGGGGCGGCGCCGGGTTCCCCGCGCACGTCAAGTGGCGCGCGGTCGCCGACGGGCCCGGCCCGCGCGTGGTCGTGGCGAACGGCGAGGAGGGCGAGCCCAGCTCGCGCAAGGACCGGTGGCTGCTGCTGAACCGCCCGCACCTGGTGCTGGACGGCCTGCTGCTCGCCTGCCGCACGGTCGGCGCGGACCGCGCCGTCGTCTACCTGTCCCACGCCGAGACGGTCGCGGCGGTGCGCGCCGCCATCGCGGAGATGCCCAGGCTCGACGGGCCCGTCCCGGAGGTCCACGTCGTCGAGCCGACGTACGTGGCGGGGGAGGAGACGGCCGTGTGCCGGTCGATCGGCGGCGGCCCCGCGCTGCCGCTGGCCCGCCCCCCGCGGGTGTGCGACTCCGGCGTGGACGGGCGACCGACGCTCGTCTCGAACGTCGAGACGCTCGCGCACGCCGCGTGGATCTCCCGGAACGGCGCCGCCGCGTACCGCGAGAACGGCACCGCGGACTCGCCCGGGACGACGCTCGTCACCCTGACCGGCGCGTGCGCGGACCCCGGCGTGTACGAGGTGCCGTTCGGCCTGACCGTCGCGGAGCTGTTCGCCCTCGCGGGCGGTTTCACCAGCGAGCCCGCCGGGTTCGTGATGGGCGGCTGGTTCGGCGGGCTGCTCGGCCCGTCCCATGCCGGGACGGCCTGCACCTACGAGGCGGTGCGCGCGGCCGGCTCCGGGCTCGGCTGCGGCGCGATCACCGCGCTGCCCGCCGGGACGGACCCGCTCGCCGTCGCCGCCGACATCACCGCCTGGTACGCCCGCGAGTCGGCGCGGCAGTGCGGCGTCTGCGCCAAGGGCACCGCCGCGATCCGCGACGTGTTCGCGGCGCTCAAGGACGGCACGGCGACCGACAAGGACCGCGACAACCTGCGGCGCTGGGGCGACACGCTCCCCGGCCGCGGCGCGTGCGCGTTCCTGGACGGCGCCGCCGGATGGGCGCGGACCGTCCGCGCCGAGTTCCCGGCCGGCTTCGAACGGGACCTCGACCACGACCTCGAACGGGAGGAGAACTGACATGAAGGTGTTCGTCGACGCCACCAAGTGCAGCGGCTACGGCACGTGCGCGGAGACCGCCCCGGACCTGTTCCAGCTCGACGACTGGGGCTACGCCTCGGTGATCGGCGACGGCGTCCCCGCCGACCCGGACGCCGCGCGGCGCGCCGCCGCGCAGTGCCCCGAGGCCGCCATCACGATCGAGGACTGACCGGTGGACCTCGAACTGGACGGCAAGGTCGCGCTCGTCACCGCCGCGAGCCGCGGCATCGGCGCGGCCATCGCCGGCCTGCTCGCCGCCGAGGGCGCGGACGTCGCCGTCAGCGCCCGCGCGCCGGAGGCCGCGCCGGGCCGCACCCCCTACCCGGTGGACCAGTCGGACCCGGCGGCCGTGGAGCGGCTCGTCCCCGACGTCGTCGCCGCGCACGGCCGGCTCGACGCGCTCGTCATCAACACCCCGGGTCCGAAGATCGTGCCGTTCCTGGAGACCGTCCGGGAGGACTGGACGCTGGCCTACGACCAGCTCGTCCGGCCCGCCGTGCAGCTCGCGTCCGCCGGGGCCCGGCAGATGGCCGAGCAGGGCGGCGGCTCGATCCTGTTCATCACCTCGACCTGGGTGAAGCAGCCCGCGCCGGGCGGCGTGCTCTCGGCGTCGATGCGGTCGCTGCTGTCGGCGCTGGCCAAGCAGATGTCGCTGGAGCTGGCGCCGCTCGGCGTCCGCGTCAACCAGCTGATGCCCGGCGCGACCGGCACCGACCGGATGCGGAACATCGCCGCGGCGAAGGCGAAGGCGAACGGGACGACCGAGGAGGAGGAGCACGCGAAGGTCGTGTCCGCGATCCCGCTCGGCCGGTGGGCCGAGCCCGCCGAGATCGCCCGCGCCGCCGCGTACCTGCTGTCCCCCGCCGCCGGGTTCGTCACCGGCGAGGCGTTCGCGGTCGACGGCGGCGCGCTGCGCTCCACCCTCTGAGCGCCGCGCCCCACCCTCTGAGAAAGGACAACGACATGCCGAAGACCCTGCGGGAACTGTTCGTCGACCAGTACCGCCTGTGCGCGCTCAAGCCGTCGGAGACGGTCGCGGTGATCTCCGAGCTCGGGAAGAAGACCGACTACGCCGAGGCGGCCGTGGCCGCGGCCCGCGACATCGGCGCGGGCGCGCTCGTGCTCACCGCGTCCAGCCTGTCCAACCCGCTGCTGCCGCCCTACGAGGCGGACGGCCGGGAGGTCGCGGCGCTGCTCGCCGCGGCCGCCGAGTGCGACCTCGTCATCGACGTGACGGTGGAGGGCCTGATCCACTCCGACGTCCGGACGCGGATCACCGGGAACGGCAAGCGGATGCTGTTCGTCGCCGAGCCCGCCAACGTGCTGGAGCGCCTGATGGGCGACGAGAGCCTCCGCGCGGTCGTCGAGGCGGGCGGCCGGCGGCTGAAGGCGGGCAGCACGCTGCGGGTGACGTCCTCCGCCGGCACCGACCTCACCGCCGACATCTCCGGCGAGGACCTCCCCATCACCCACCAGTGGGGCTACGTGGACGAGCCGGGCCGATGGGACCACTGGCCGAGCGGGTTCGTCGCCTGCTTCCCGCACGACCGGACCGCCGAGGGGACGATCGTCCTGCAGCCCGGCGACGTGCTGATCCCGTGGCAGCGCGCGGTCCGCGACACGGTGACGATGACGATCGAGAAGGGCTTCATCACCAAGGTCGAGGGCCCCGGGAACGACGCGTTCGTCCTGCGCGACTACTTCGACGCGTGGGACGACGAGAACGTGTACGCCGTCTCGCACATGGGCTGGGGCGTGCACCCGATCGCCCGGTGGTCGGCGTTCGAGGTCTACGAGCCGCGCTCGCTGTACGGGCAGGAGCTGCGCTCGACGTCGGGGAACTTCATGTGGTCGACGGGCCCGAACCGGTTCGCGGGCCGCGAGACCCCGGCGCACCTGGACATCCCGATGCGCGGCTGCACCGTCGAGATCGACGGGCACGCGGTCGTCCGCGACGGGGTCCTGACGGGCGAGGAGGAGTGACCGTGGGGAAAAGCGACGGTGCGGGGAACGGTGGCGGGGTGGTGAACGCGAAGGTCCTCGAGCAGGCGATCCTGGCGCTCGGCCGCGACACGGCGCTGCTCGCCCGGTTCCGCGCCGACCCGGCCGGGGCCGGGGCGGAGCTCGGCCTGGACGCCGAGTGGGCCGGGGTCATCGCGGAGGGGCGGCGCGACCGGCTCCGCTCGGCCGGCGTCGTGGACGGCATCACCATCCTCGTCAGCCGGTGGTTCGCCGACGACCTCGGCGACTCGACCAGCGCGAGCCGCTTCCACGTGGAGCACTCGGCGCCGCTGCCCGACCCGGACGTCCCGGCGAACCTGGTGTTCGCGGGCGGCTGCTCGCACGTCCCCGACCTGCTGGCCCGCCCGGAGATCGACCCGGCGGACGGGGTCGCCCGGCTCACCGAGGGGTACCGGCGGCTCGGCGAGCGGATCGCCGCGGCCGACCCCGACGTGCTGATCGTGACGGCCGACTGCCACTTCCAGCGCTTCCGGACGGGCGCGTTCGTCGTCGGGACGGCCGCGTCCCACACCGGGTCGATGGAGTTCTTCAAGCGCCCCGACCTGGACCTCGCGCTGACCGGCGCGCCCGCCTTCGCGCGCTCCATCGTGGACGCGGTCCGCGCCGAGGGCATGGAGGTCGAGGAGGCGGACCGGGTCGACCTGGACCACGGGCTGATCGTCCCGCTGCGGCAGGTGCTGCCGCGCCCCGACCTGCCGGTCATCCCGATCATCACGCAGCCGGCGCGGACGTTCTCGCCGTTCGGCGCGCGGGCGTTCGGGGAGGTGCTGCGCACGGTCCTGGAGACGCGGGGCGAGCGCGTGGCGATGCTCGCGACCGGCGGGCTCTCGCACTGGCTCGACCCGGGCAGGTTCGGCGGCGTGGACGTCGAGTTCGACACCTACATCCTGGAGATGCTCCAGGCCGGGCGCGGCAACGACCTCGGCAACCTGGAGCCGTACCCGCTGCTGGACCACGGCCAGTACGAGTTCCTCAACTGGCTGATCATGCTCGGGCTGGTCGGCCCGGGCGTGCCCGCCGAGGTGCTCGCCTACGAGCCGATGGAGGCGTCCGGCGGCGGCTGGACGGTCGTCGACCTGCCCCTCCCGGAGCGGGCCGGACGCGCGTCCGGGCGGGAGCACGCGCATGCCTGACCGGACGCTGACCGTCGGCCTCACCCAGTGGCACGCGACCCGGGACGTCGCCGCCAACGCCGAGACGGCGTGCGCGATGATCGGCGAGTGCGCGGGCGCCGACCTGGTGCTGCTCCCGGAGAACGGGCTGATGCTCGGTACCAACACCGAGATGCGGGACGCGGCGCTGGCGGTCGACGCCCCGGAGATCGGGGCGCTGCGGCGGGCCGCGAAGGCGGCGGCGTCGACGGTCGTCCTCGGCGGCTTCAAGCGGCGGGTGGACGGCGGCATCCGCAACACCGCGCTCGTCATCGGCCCGGACGGCGAGATCGCCGGCGGCTACGACAAGATCCACCTGTTCGACGCGCGGATCGACGGCCGCTCCTTCGAGGCGTCCGGTGTCGAGACGGCCGGCGACCGGCCCGTCCTGCTGCGCGTCGCGGGCGCCACCGTCGGCCTGACGATCTGCTACGACGTGCGCTTTCCCGAGCTGTACCGGGCGCTGGCCCTGGCGGGCGCGGAGGTGCTGCTCGTCCCGTCGGCGTTCACGCAGCGGACGGGGGAGGCGCACTGGGAGCTGCTGCTGCGCGCCCGCGCGGTGGAGAACTCCGCCTTCGTGGTCGCGTCGGCGACCGTCCGGGGCGCCGAGGACGACGCGTTCCCGACCTACGGCCACGCCCTCGCCGCCGGGCCGTGGGGAGAGGTGCTGGCCGACCTCGGGACGGCGCCCGCCGTGAGCCGGGTCCTCGAACTGGACCTCGGCGAGGCGGCGCGGCGCAGGGAAACGCTCCCCGTGCTGCGCGGGGTGCGCCCGGACGCCTACGGTATCCCCGCAGAGATCATCGACATCGGCTGAGCCGCCGCCGGCCGAACCGCGACCGAAGCCACATCCGACCGAGCCACGACTGAGGGGGACGGGACATGTCCGCGGAACCGGAACTGCCCGAGGGGATCGTCCGAGCGGGGGAGCCGATCGGCGTCGGGAACGAGTTCACCGGCGTCCAGGTCCGCAAGGTGTGGACGCGCCAGGGCGAGCGCCTGGAGATCCTCGTCCCGAGGCACGGCCACCGCATCCTGCTGGACGCCATGCAGCTGGAGATCATCGCGCGGCAGGACCCGGAGCGGTTCACCCAGCTGTTCGCGGTGGCCCTCGGCTCCGAGGACGCGCCGGGCGCCGGGTGGGACCCGGACGCGGGGCGGGATCCGGGCGCCGGCGACGGCCCGGGCGGCGAGGAGGCCGGGCACCGATGACCGAGTCCAGGCCGGGCAACACGGTCGACGCGATCTACCAGACGCTCCGGGAGCGGATCATCGACGGCGCCTACGCGCCCGGCCTGCGGCTGTCCCAGGGCGGGCTGGCCACGGAGCTGGAGGTGTCCCGGACGCCGCTGCGCGAGGCGCTGCACCGGCTGGAGGCCGACGGCCTCGTGGTCGCGGAGGCCAACCGCGGCATGGAGGTCGCGCCGACCAGCGCCGCGCACGTCGAGCAGTACTACGGGCTCCGGCTGCTGGTGGAGCCGCCGACGATCGCCGGGATCGTCGCCGAGCTCACCGCCGGCGACCTGGCGCGGATGGACGCCGACCTCGAGCGGATGGAGGGCGACGGCCGCCGCATCCGCGACTTCCAGGAGGCGCACCTCCGGTTCCACCAGACCGCGCTCGGCCGCTACCCCCGGGCGTGGGCGGAGCTGACCGAGTCGCTGCACCTGAAGATCTACCGGCACCAGCGGCTCTACCTGTCCCACCCCGAGGCGCCGGAGGACTTCACCCGGCTGGACCGGCTGCTGCTGGAGGCGATGCGCGACCGCGACGCCCAGTCCGCCCGGCAGATCCTGGAGTTCCACCTGATCGACGCCGCGCTCGGGCTCGTCCTCGACCAGGAGCCCGACCACGCCTTCGGCCCCCTGCCGCTCGCCGCGCGCGGGCTCGGCATCGAGCTCGGCACGACGCCGGACGGCCGGATCGAGCGCCCCGGGACGCTGCGCTGGCTGCGGCCCGGCGTGCGCGGCGGGCTGAACCTGTCCACCGCCAACCTGCGGCACGTCCGCGAAGAAGGAGACACCGAATGACCGCGATCCGCTTCGGCATGATCGTGCCCAGCTCGAACACCACGATGGAGACCGAGATCCCCGCGATGCTGCGGGCCCGCGAGGAGGTCGCGCCGGAGCGGTTCACGTTCCACTCCGCGCGGATGCGGATGCAGCACGTGGACCCCGAGCAGCTCCGCGCGATGGACGACCAGTCCCTGGTGTGCGCCGAGCAGCTCGCCGACGCGGACGTGGACGTGATGGCCTACGCCTGCCTCGTCGCGATCATGGCGCACTCGCCCGGCTACCACCGGGTCAGCCAGCGGCGGCTGTCGGCGGTCGCGGGGAAGGCGCCGGTGCTGACGTCGGCGGGCGCGCTCGTCGAGGGGCTGCAGCACCTCGACGCCAAGAAGGTCTCCGTCATCACCCCGTACATGAAGCCGCTGACCGGGACGGTCTGCGAGTACATCGAGGCCGAGGGCGTCGAGGTCCAGGACTCCGTCAGCCTGGAGGTCTCCGACAACCTCGCGGTCGGGCGGCTCGACCCGGCGGACCTCGTCGACATCGCCGCGAAGGTCGACACCTCGGGCGTCGACGCGCTCGTGCTGAGCGCGTGCGTGCAGATGCCGTCGCTGCCGGTCGTGCAGCGGATCCAGGACTCGTTCGACATCCCGGTGGTGACCGCGTCGGTCGCCACCGTATGGCGGACGCTGCGCGAGCTCGGCCTGGAGCCGGTCGTCCCCGGCGCCGGCTGGCTGCTCGCGGACCGGAGCTGATCTTTTCGGTTTCATAGGTGCATGCAGTTCTGCATTCAGCTGTGCATGCATCGCAGACCCCTACGCCCAGCAGGCGGTGTGGCCCACCGCCGGCAACGCCTGACCGGAGGAGACCATGCGCGTACACGGAATGGCCTGGGTCGGCTCGCGGACGCCGCGCTTCGACTCCATGCGCAGCTTCCTCGCCGACGTCGTCGGCCTCCCGGTCGGACTCGACCAGCCCGGCGCGGTCGTGTTCGACCTGCCCGACGGCGACGCCTTCGAGGTGTTCAAGCCCGCCGACACCGAGCACTCCTTCTTCGAGCACCCGGTCGCGGGCCTCCTCGTGGACGACGTCCGCGCGGCCCGCGAGGAGCTCGAGGCGCACGGCGTCGCGTTCATCGGCGACGTCCACGTGGGCGTCGAGACGTCCTGGGCCACCGAGTGGTCGCACTTCCGCGCCCCCGACGGGCACGTCTACGTGCTGGTCAGCCGCCCCGCGGCGCATCCGGGCGGGAGCCGCCGCGCGTTCGACGAGCTGCGGATCTGCCTGCGCGTCCCCGACCTCGACGCGGCCGTCCGGACCTACCGGGACGGCCTCGGCCTGCCGGTCGTGGACGAATGGACGCACCCGGGCGGGCAGCGCGGGGTGCTGTTCGCCGTCGCGCCCGCCGCGATCGAGCTGTTCGACGAGGCCCAGTGGGACTTCGTCGACGACGCCGAGACCGGGACCCGGCACGGCCGCGACCACGCCCTGCGCGTCGAGGTCGGCGACGAGGCGGAGCTGAGCGCCCTGGCGTCCCGCCTCGCCGCCGCCGGCGCCGCCGTCGGGGACGAGGTCGTCGACACGCCATGGGAGCAGCGCTGCCTGCGCGTGGGCCTGCCCGGAGACGAGCAGCTCACCCTCTTCACACTGCCGGACGAGGAGCGCCGCGTGCGGCGGGCCGCCCGCCGCCTGCTGCCCCGCTGAGCCGATCGGGCCGCAGCACCGGCTGCGCGGTGAACCGAGCATGGTGGCGGAGTACCGCTACCCCAGGAGGTGCCCTGCCGCGTCCCCTGGCTACACGGCGGCGGCGGGCACGTGCCGCGAGTGGGACGCCGCCCTGCCGGTGTGCGCGGAGATCGCGGGCAGCTCCACGGTGACGCGGATCCCGCCGGCGGGACGCGGGGTGAGGGTGAGCGTTCCGTCGTGCGCCTGAGTGATCGTCTTGACGATGGCCAGGCCGAGCCCGACGCCCGCGTGGTCGGTGTGCGTGCGTTCGGTGCCGCGCTGGAAGGGCTCCGTGAGCGTCGAGACCAGCTGCGGGGCGAGCTTCTCGCCGGTGTTCTCGACCGTGAGCACCACCGACCTGGCCCGGACGCCGGTGCTGATCCGCACGGTGCCGTGTTCGGGCAGGTTGTGGACGATCGCGTTCTGCACGAGGTTCATGGTCAGCTGCAGCAGGAGCGCCTGCGACCCGACCGCGGGGGCGACGTCGCCGCAGGTCTCGATGCCGATGCCGCGCTCCTCGGCGAGGGGGAGGAGCGTCTCGGTCGCCTCTTCCGCGATGAGGGACAGGTCGACGTCCTCCCGGGTGAAGGACCGCTGGTTCGCGCGGCTGAGGAGGAGCAGCGCCTCGGTGAGCTCGATCGCCCGGTTGTTGACGGCGTGCAGGCGGCCGATGACCTCGCGGGCGTCGCGGTCCGGATCGGTGCGGGCCACGTCGAGCAGCGCCTTCGAGATCGCCAGCGGAGTCCGCAGCTCGTGCGAGGCGTTGGCCGCGAACCTCCGCTGCTCGGTCACGTGCGCCTCGAGCTGCGCGAGCATCGTGTCGAAGGCGTCGGCGAGCTCCCGGAACTCGTCCTGGCGGCCCGGCAGCCGGATCCGGTGGGAGAGCGATCCCGTCGAGGCCAGGCGGGCGGCGTCCGCGACGCGGGTCAGCGGGGCGAGCATCCGGCCGGCCAGCAGCCACCCTCCCGCGAGCCCGAACACCAGCAGGAACGCCATGACCGCCGCCGCCCTCGGCGCGAAGACGCGCAGGAGGTTGGACCGGATGGGGAAGACACCGGTATCGGTGGTGCCGGCGGCCACGAGGAGCGCACGGTTGGGGACGTAGCGCAGCAGGAACACCCACACGGCGGCGAGCAGCAGGGCTCCCGCGAGCATGAGGAACGCCGCGTAGCTGAGGGTGAGTCTGAGTCGGACGCTCAGCCCGGGCGCTCTATCCACGGTCCCCTCCTTCGCGCCCGGCCTCCGCCTGCGCGTCGATGCGGTGGCCGGCGCCCGGCACGGTGGCGATGATTGCGGCGACGAGGACGTCGAGCACGGCGAACTGCTTCCTGGTCAGCGCGACGTGGCGGCCGTCCCGGTAGACCTCGCGGCGGAACGGGTCCGGCCGCAGGCCCGCGATCTCCCGCACCGGGGGCCTGCTGCAGGCCGGCCTGCGGTCGAGGACGGCGATGTCGTAGGCGTTGATCCCCAGCAGCCCCAGAGCGGTGTCGCCGTCCCCGGCGATGTCGGCCGCGATCGCTTCCAGGCGAAGGCCATCGCGGATGGCTTCCGCCATGTAGGGCTCGTCCTCGACGATCAGCACGCGCATGCCCTCGATGCTACGAACCGCCGCGTATCGTCGGCGTATCGAAAACCGCATACGCGGCGGCAACACCGCCCTGCGTTGACTGGCGGCATGACCTCGAACCCGCGCCGGGCCGCGCCGGACGCCGCGCACGACGGCGTGACGTTCTGCGTCAACAGCGGCCGGCGCTCCCTCCGACGCGACGACGTGGCTCTCCCGGAACGGCGCCGAGTACGGGCTGTGCCGGATCTATCGCAATGAACCCTGGCACTGCGAGCTGCGCACCAGCGCGAGCGATCGTGGCTGTCCCCGGATGTACGCGCCGACCCCACCCATGACCCGAGGATGAAGCAGTGACCGACAGCGAACGAGGACGGACGATGGCGCAGGCGGACGTGGCGGAGACCGACCAGGGCGGCGCCCCTGACCGCGGCGCCGGTACCTGGCGTGACGGCGTCCGCCGGGCGGCCCGCCGCGCCTCCCGGCCGGAGCCGTGGAGGCGCGGTCCGGTCCTCGCGGCGCTGGCGCTGCTGCTCGGCCTGGTCATGCTGCTGCACGCGGAGATCCCGAACCGGATCGGGAACCTCGGGAGCCTGGTGGAGACGATCCTGCCGTGGCTCGGCCTGTTCGTCCCGGTGCTGCTGGCCCTGGCGCTGTGGCGCCGCTCGGCGTCCGCGACGGTCGCGCTGCTGGTGCCGGTCGCGGTGTGGCTGGGCCTCTTCGGCGGGCTGCTCGCCGACAAGTCCCACCCGGGCGGCGACCTCACCGTGGCCAGCCAGAACGTCGGCGCCGACAACCCCGACCCCGCCGGCACCGCCCGCGACCTGGCCGCCGCCGGCGCGAACCTGCTGGCGCTGGAAGAGCTGACCCCGCAGGCCAAGGGGGTCTACGAGAAGGAACTGGCGAAGGCGTACCCGTACCACACGGCGCAGGGCACGGTCGGGCTGTGGAGCAAGCTGCCGCTGTCCGACGTCCGGCCGGTCGAGATCGAGACGGACTACGGGCCCCTGGCGGCCACCAAGCCGGCCGAGGTCAAGCTGGCCTACAACCGGGCGCTGCGCGCCACGGTGGCCACGGACCACGGGCCGCTGGCGGTCTACGTCGCCCACCTGGGGTCCGCGCGCGTGAATCCGAGGGCGGGCTTCTGGACGGTCTCGCGGGACAGGAACGCGCAGGCGCTCGGCAGGGCCATCGCCGCCGAGCCGAACCGGCGGGTGGTGCTGCTCGGCGACCTGAACGGCACCACGGACGACCGCGCCTTCGACGGCATCACCTCGCAGATGCGCTCGGTCCAGGACGTGGCCGGGGACGGCTTCGGCTTCAGCTGGCCGGCGGAGTTCCCGATGGTGCGGATCGACCAGATCCTGGTCAGGGGCATGAAACCGGAGAACTCGCGGGTCCTGCCCGCCACGGGCAGCGACCACCGGCCGGTGACGGCCGGGATCGACTGGTGACCTCGCCGGCCGCCGAGGCGTGGCGAGGGTGGGGGATTTCGCCAACTCTTGCCGGATCTCGCCTGGAAGGTTGACCTTGGCGCGGTGCGGCCGAACCTATGCTACAGATCGTGACAATTCAGAGACGTACCGTGTTGGCGGGTGTGGCCGGGCTGGCCGGCGCGGGCCTCTGCGCCGCGTGCGGCGCGGGTTCGTCCCCGCGCGGCACGGCCACGAGACGCGGTACCGGCGGTTCCGAGGGCGCCTCCGCCGCGGCGCGGCCCGTCCGGTCGCGGGCGGAGGAGGTCGTGCACGGTGCGCGGACCGCCCGTGCCGTGGCCTTGACGTTCCACGGGTCCGGCGACCCGGCGCTGGCGCGGCGGCTCCTCCGGGAGGTGAACGCGGCGGGGGCGTCCATCACGGTCATGGCGGTCGGAAGCTGGCTGGACGAGGAGCCGCGCATGGCGCGGGCGTTCCTGGACGGCGGCCATGAGCTGGGCAACCACACGCAGAACCATCGCGACATCGACGCGATGCCCGCAGCGGCCTCGTACGCCGAGATCGCCCAGTGCGCCGAGCGGCTGCGGAAGCTGACCGGAACGGCGGGCGCCTGGTTCCGGCCGTCGCAGGCGCAGCACGCGTCGCCGCGGGTGCGGGCTCAGGCGGCGGCGCTGGGATATCGCGGCTGCCTGTCCTGGGACGTGGACTCGCTGGACTTCACCGATCCCGGCGCGTCGGCCATCACCCGCCGAGTGCTCGGCGGGGTGCGCGGCGGCTCGGTGGTGAGCATGCACCTGGGGCATGCGGGGACGGTCGAAGCGCTCCCGTCGATCCTGGACGGTCTGCGGGGGCGCGGGCTGCGTCCCGTCACCGTTTCGGAGCTGGTGGGCACATGAGGCGCCGATGGGTGATCGTGGCCGCCGCGGGGGTGCTGGCTGCGGCGTGCTCCTCCGAGGGCCCCGCCGGCGGCGCGCGCGAACAGGCGCCCGGGAACGCCGTCGCCAAGGTGCTGAAATCGCCGGTGGACCTGTACGAGCACGACCGGCCCGGCCTGCTCGGCCCGGCGGTCCGCGACCTGCCGGCGCGGGTGTACGTCCCCGACTCCGAGGGCGGCGACGTGATCGTGCTGGACCAGAAGACGTTCAAGCGGATCGGACGGTTCAAGGTCGGCCGCAGGCCGCAGCACGTCGTTCCGTCCTGGGACTTGAAGACGCTGTGGGTCAACGACAACGACTCCAACGACCTCGTCCCGATCGACCCGCGCACCGGAACGCCCGGCAAGCCCGTGAAGGTCGACGACCCCTACAACATGTACTTCACCCCGGACGGCCGCTTCGCGATCATCATGGCGGAGCGGCTCCAGCGCATCGACTTCCGGGACGCCCACACGATGCAGGTGCGCAAACGCGTGAACGTGCCGTGCACCGGCCCCAACCACGCCGACTTCTCGGCGGCGGGGGACTTCTTCCTCACCGCCTGCGAGTTCTCCGGCGACGTCCTGCGCCTCGACACCCGCAGGCAGCAGGTCACGGGCGTCGTCAAACTGGCGGACCACGCGATGCCGCAGGACGTGAAGACGTCCCCGGACGGCAAGACCTTCTACATCGCCGACATGGCCACCAACGGCGTCTGGACGATCGACGCCGCGACCTTCCGCAAGACCGGCTTCATCCCCACCGGCAAGGGTGCGCACGGCCTGTACGTCAGCCGCGACTCCACGACCCTCTACGTCACCAACCGCGGCGAGGGCACCATCTCGCTCATCTCGTTCAAGACCGGCCGGGTCGTGCGCCGCTGGCGGCTGCCCGGCGGCGGCTCACCGGACATGGGGGGTGTCTCGGCGGACGGAAAGGTGCTGTGGCTGTCGGGCCGCTACAACTCCGAGGTCTATGCGATCTCCACCTCCACCGGCCGGCTGATCCGCCGCGTCCGCGTCGGCGACGGACCCCACGGCCTGTGCGTGTATCCCCAGCCGGGTCGCTACTCCCTCGGCCACACCGGCGTCTTCCGCTGAACGCGTCCGCCCGGTGCGAAATCCACGCCCCTATTGGCGTGAATGTGCGCCGGCTGCGTTTTCAAGAACGTCTCGCCGAACGGCGGCCTCGTGCGATCTCTTGATCAGGTCTCGGGGAATTGCACCTGCAGGACCAACGGGCTGGCGTCGGGGCCGGTCTGGGGCTCGACGAGCATTCCCGCGGCGGTGAGGGCGGTGGTGTAGGCCGCGAGCTCGGCGAAGGGGCTGAGCGTGCGGCGGCGGGCACGGGAGGCGCAGGCGACCAGGAAGGGTTCGCCGTCGCGGCCACCGTCGACGAAGAACCCGTCGCCGGGGTGGCGGAACTCGGGCCGTCCGGCCTTGCGGAGGACCGTCCGAATGGTCTCGGCGTCGCGGTCGCGCCTTGTCCGCAATGGCTCCTGCCAGCGTCCGTATCCGAAGGCGGGAACGTCTCCGACCTGTTCGGCGAGAGTGGACAAGCTGTCATCTCCTGTACATGCGCAGGCCACCGGAGTAGGCGGTGGCCAAGGGGCGTTCAAAGGTCCGGGGCGACTAAAGGGGTTGTGGATATGCCCGGCCAATGGAAGTTCAACCGTGTGCGCTGCCCGACCCGGTGTGGCCGGGCAGCGCATCCGGTGCGGTGCCGTACCGGTGACAGCCGATCCTCGCGAAGGCGCCCATGGTGCGCTCGCGGACGAACACCCGCTCGTTGTCGCCGAACTCCTCCTGACGCTCGAACTCCTGCACGAAAGGATCGATCGACGTCAGCAGCATCCTCGCTCACCTCCGAAGATCCCCAGGCCCACCGGACCCGGGACACCCTGTCCCTCACCGAGAGGAACCCTACAACTGAAATTGTAAGTACCATGCTGCTGGGAACGTCAAACATCGACTTGAGCATCCGGCCTTCCCGCACGGTCGCCGCCACCTGCGGATCAGCTGTTCACCCAGGTCACCCAGACGCTTCGCTGGTGGGGAGCCCGAGCCGTACGGCGCTTCGTCGGCCGGTCCGGCACGGCCGGTCGCCGGCGCTTCAGAGGCCGTCAAGGCCGTTCCCGGACCCTGCTTGACATCTTCCTCCAGCCGTGGGTATAGAGAAGTTGTATCGGTCGTTGGCCTGGTGACGCTCGTAGAGGTTCCGGGGAGTGATCGAGATGCAGGGCATGGCCCGGACGCGGACGCCGCGGCAGGACGTCCGCGAGTTCGCGGAGTTTGTCTACGCCGACGAGCAGTGGCTGCGCGACGAGTTCGACGCGCTGGTCGCGGCGAGCTACGGCGCGCCGCCCGCCTGGCCCGGGCCGCCCGCTCCTCCGGAGACTCCGCCCACCGGGCGACCGTGGCGATATCTCGTGCCGACGTCCCCTGACCGCCTCTCGGACAGGGACCCGACCACCTCCCGCAGAGGGATCAGGCGCCAGCGCTCACCTCCGCCGCTTCCAAGCCCGCCCCGTATCGGCGGCCCCGCCGCAACCTGGAGGCCGGTTCCCGCGACGGCCCGGCCATGACGCACTCGACGGCGGACCCGCACGATCGGGGGCGCGCTCCGCATCACGGCACCAGATCAGCGGAAAGGAGGAAACGGCAAGAGGAAGAGAGTCTCGCTCAGCATCAGCGCATCGGCCAGGCCGGCGAGTCCCCCTCACTCCTCGCCGGCCTGGCCGCCGTCATGCCCGTGCGACGCGCGCCGACATCGAACCGCGCCGACATCGGCTCACGCCGTCGGCGGCTCCCGGCCGGGCGCGCTCTCGGCATCCGGGGGCGTTCGGTCGAAATGCGGCGCCAGCAGCCGGGCGGACGTCTGGCGGGTCGCGAGGACGATCGCCCCGAGCACCTCCGCTCGGTCGCCGAGAACGCTTCCGGTGACGGTGATGCCCTGGTTGATCGCCGGGGGGAGGCGGTCGCCCAGCACTTCGCGGATCCCGTCGAGCAGGGGGCGGCCGAGCGCGGCGACCTGCCCGCCGACGACGACCATCCGCGGTTCGAGCATCGCGCAGATGCCCGCGAGCGCTTGGCCGACCATGCGGCCGGCGTCGGTGACCACCCGCCGTGCCCCCGGATCGTCGGCCGCGAGCAGGGCCACCACGTCGGTGATGGTGGTGTCCGGGCCCCGCGTGCGGGAGAAGGCGGCGGTGAGCGCCTGCGCGCCCACGGCGGTCTCCAGGCAGCCGCGGTTCCCGCAGCGGCAGACGTACCCGCCGTCCACCACGGCGATGTGGCCGAGTTCGCCCGCCGTTCCGGTGGCGCCCTGGTAGGAGCGGCCGTCCAGGATCAGCCCCGCGCCCACGCCGTCCGACAGCATGATGTAGATCAGGTCGTCCACGCCGCGTCCGGCGCCGAAGGTCCATTCGGCGAGGGCGCCCAGGTTGGCGTCGTTGCCCACGTGCACGGGCAGGCCGATGCGCCGGTTCAGATGCGCCGCGATGTCGGCGTCGGTCCAGCCGGACAGCATGGACGGCAGGCTCAGCGTGTGCGAGCGCGACTGGACGGGCGCCGATACTGCGACGCCCATGCCGAAGATGCGCCCGGCGTCCCGTCCCACGGTCGCGACCAGGTCGAGGGCGGTGTCGGCGATGAACTCCAGGGCCTCGTCCGGACGGTGGTCGACGTCGAGCTCGCGGTGGTGCTCGCCCAGGACGCCGCCGGACAGGTCGGCCAGCAGCACGCGGACGTCGGTGTGGCGCAGGTGCACGCCGAGCAGCCCGCCGCCCTCGGGGTTGAGCGTGAGCGGGGTCGCGGGCCGGCCTCCCCGGGCCGTCGACGGGGCCGCCCCGTCGGCCGACTCGGTCAGCACGCCCTCGGCGAGGAGCGCGGTGACGAGGCCGGAGACGGTGGTCCGGGACAGGCCGGTCGCCCGGGCGATGCCGACCCTGCTGATCCGGCCGTGCCGCCGGACGGCGTCGATGACCAGCAGCCGGTTGCGCGACCGCAACGAGGTGAGGGATCCGGGAGCGTCGTCCACGGTGACGACCCTAGAGGTTTATCCGCACTCTGTATTAACTATGGCCATTTCCGGCCTTATTTGTTCTTGACGCTGATTAACCCGCGTTCCTACAGTTCAGCAAAGCCGACGGCCGCATGGAGGCCGGGGCTCCACCCCCCTTTGGAGTTGGCGTGCGCGAGAACACATCGAGGCTGCTCGTGAGACGGACACTCCTCCGCAGAGGGACCGTCGGCCTGACCGCCCTGGCGGCGGCCGCGTCGCTCACCCTGTCCGCGTGCGGGAACGGTTCGGACGACGATTCGAAGGGCGGTTCGGGGTCCGGGACGGTGAAGGGCAAGGTCGGCGTGATCCTGCCCGACACCACCTCGTCCACCCGGTGGGAGAGTTTCGACCGGCCGTACCTCGAGCAGGCGTTCAAGGCGGCGGGCGTCAAGTACGACATCCAGAACGCCGAGGGCTCGACCCAGCGGTTCCAGACGATCGCCGACCAGATGATCACGAGCGGGGTCAGCGTGCTGCTGGTGACGGGGCTCGACTCGAACTCCGCGGCGGCCGTGCAGCGCAAGGCCCGGTCGCAGGGCGTCAAGACGATCGACTACGACCGGCTGACGCTCGGCGGCGTGTCGGACTACTACGTCTCCTTCGACAACGTCCGTGTCGGCGAGGAGCTGGGCAAGGGCCTGCAGAAGTGCCTGGGCGACAAGCCGGCCAACATCGCCTACCTGGACGGCTCGCCGACCGACAACAACGCCACCCTTTTCGCCCAGGGCGCGCACAACATCCTGGACAAGGTCTCCAGCTACAAGAAGGTGGCGGAACAGGCGGTCCCCGACTGGAAGCCGGAGAAGGCGGCGACCATCTTCGAGCAGATCTGGACCGAGCAGCACGGCAAGATCGACGGCGTGCTGGCCGCCAACGACAACCTCGGCAACGCCGCGATCGCGGTGGCGAAGAAGAACCAGGAGGGCGGCAAGGTCGCCGTCACCGGGCAGGACGCCACCCTCCAGGGACTGCAGAACATCCTGGACGGCACCCAGTGCATGACCGTCTACAAGCCCGTCAAGCAGGAGGCCGACGCCGCCTCCAAACTCGCCATCTCGCTGCTGAAAGGCCAGAAGGGCGAGACCAGCGCCACGGTGAACGACCCGCAGGGCAAGCGGGACGTGCCCTCGGTGCTGCTCATCCCGATCGGGATCTTCAAGGACAACGTCAAGCAGGTCGTCGCGGACGGTTTCGTCAAGGCCGCGGATCTGTGCAAGGGCGCCTATGCGGCCAAATGCAAGGACGCCGGCGTCCAGTGACCCGAGCGGCCTGAGGCCGCGGAGAACGAGGCCGAGAACCGAGCTCGGCGCATCGGATGTTCAGGCCGGCGCCGGCCCCCGGCGGTCGGGTGCCGCATGGGCCTCCAACAGGCCATCGACCCCGCGCAGGAAGGTTTCCGAGACCAGCGCGGGGTCGAAGAGGCAGCCGGAGGCCATGGCGCCGTCGCGCATCATCACGAAATGCCGTGCGGCGAGTTCGGCGGGCGTCTTCCGGATGCGCGCCAGCAATTCGGTCACGGTGTCCAGGAACCATTGCCGGTGGGCGATCACGGCCTTGTGGACGGGGTGATCGGGGTCGGGGTATTCGGCGGCGGCGTTCAGGAAGGCGCATCCCCGGAAATCGGTGGACCGGATGCCCTGCGCGATGGACTCGCCGATGGCCCGGACGGTGTCGGCCGCCGGTAGCCCGCGGGCGACGGCATCGTCCACCTGGGCGCGCATGGCCCGGTCCACCTCGTCCAGATAGGCGAGGATGAGGTCTTCCTTGCCGGGGAAGTGCCGGTAGAGGGTGGCCCGCGTCACCTGAGCCTCCGCGACGATCCGGTCGATCCCGACCGAGTGGATCCCCTCCGTGTAGAAGAGCCTCGTCGCCGTGCCCAGCAGGCGGTCGCGCGCTTCGGAGGGCCTGCCTCCGGATTCTCGCCCCATGGGGACATCGTAGCGAGTAGAACGTTCGGTCTTGACAGGGTCCGGCCGAGTTGCGATGGTGAGCGAGACAGAACGTTCGTTCTACCTAGGCGGCCTGCCGCCGCCCACCGGCTGAACGCGCTCCCCACGCCTGACCACCGTTGAGAGGACCACCGTGACCGCCATCGCCTCGAAGAGCATCGCCGGTACCGCCTACACCCTGCGGCGGCTGTACTTCGCCCGCTTCGGATTCGCCGTCGTCTGGGCCCTCGTGATGTTCACGACCGCTTCGGACCTGGGGCCGCTCGCGGTCACCCTGCTCGTGCTGTACCCGCTGTTCGACGTGGCCGCCGCCGTCATCGACGCCCGCACGTCGCGCGGCGCCGGTTCGCCCGTGCTGCTGTACGTGAACATCGCGGTCAGCCTGCTCACCGCCGTCGGCGTCGCCGCCGCGTGCGCGTCCGGCATCCCGGCGGTCCTGCGGGTCTGGGGCGCCTGGGCCGTCGTGGCCGGGCTCGTCCAGCTGATCGTGGGCGTGACCCGCCGCGAGATGGGCGGCCAGTGGCCGATGATCATCAGCGGCGCGATCTCCGTGCTCGCCGGCGGCTCGTTCATCATCGGTGCCTCCGCCGACGACCCGACGCTCACCAACGCGGCCGGCTACGCCATTCCCGGCGGCATCTTCTTCCTGCTCTCGGCTCTCCGTCTCGGTCGCACCGCGAAGGAGGGCTGACAGGGCATCGGTGCCCGACGGCCCACGGCACGCAATCACTGTTTCAACGGCATCATCGCGAAATAGAAGAACAGGTCTTCCCCTTAAGGTGATTTGTCGATCGCAATGTACCCGTATCGCAACACTTTGAATGCGTGAACTGTCCAGAATGTCTTTCCAGAATTGTGATTGCCGCTGCATGTTCAGTGATTTCCCTGATATCTGTGTCGGTCGCAGGTCTGCACAGTCGAATCGGGTCCGGTTGGGGGCTCGATTCGGATGGAAGGGGAAATGATGGGCAGAAATACCAGGAAGCGCGCCGGGGCAGGAATCATCTCTTTGGCGGCGGTCCCGTTGGCCGCGGCCCTGGGCGGCCCGGCGCCGGCCGCCCTGGCGCGCACCGCTCCCGCCGCCTCCGCGGCGCCGGCCTCGCTGGTGCGCGCGAACATGTCGTACGCGCTGTACCAGGCCCGAGGCGGCCGGATCGCCTGCGGGTTCGACGGCTACACCACCACCCGCGGCCGGCACGAGGGCATCGACATCGCCCGCGGCGTCGGGTCGGACGTGCACGCCCTGGTCGGCGGAAAGATCATCTACATCGCCCGCGGCCACACCGGCAGGTCGGGGCTGTCCACGATCTCCATCTACAACGCCTCGCTGCGGAAGACGGTGATCTACCTGCACTCGGCTCCGCGGTCGTCCCTGCGCGTGGGCCAGACGGTCGGCCGCGGGCAGGTCATCGCCGACGAGTCGTGGAACGGGGTGTCGAGCCGTTCGACCGCGCACACCCACGTCGAGATGCGTCTCGGCAGCCGGACGCACGCGGCCAAGAGCGTCGGCGACCCGCACCTGGACAACCCGAACCCGGGCCGGTTCTGGAACTCCCAGGGCTACAACGTCCGATAGCGGGCGGTCACCTGCCCGAGCATGAAGTCGCTGGCCGCCCGAGCTCCCTTCTCCAGGGGCTGGGCGGCCGCGCCGTTTCAGGACCATCGGTGCACCGTCCCGCGTGAGCCATCCCCAGGTGCCGCGATCGGCCTGCTTGAAACGAGCCTTTCGGGCCGGCGAAGACCGGATGCACAGGAACGAGCAGCCGGCTGCGGCCCGAAACTGAGGCACAGATCACCGTCGCGGCCGCGGCTCGCGGATTCTTTGCCCGCGCATGAATGGACGCCCCGTTTGTTGGTAGGTCTAGCCATCCCGGAAGTGGTGAAGCGAGGCAGGAGGTGGCGGCATGACCGCGATACCGAGCACGCGGCCGCTCGGTCCGAGGATGCGGGTGGACGTGGCGGCCGCGGATCCGTGGCTGGTGATCGAGTTGCAGGGAGAACTGGACATCGCCACCGTCCCGGCGGTGGTGGAGCAGGCCGAGACGGCGATCGCGATGGCCGGGGCGCCGCGCCTGGCGCTGGACCTGTCGCGCGTGAGCTTCTGCGACTCCTCAGGGATCAACGCGTTCATCCGGCTGTGGAAGCGACTGCGCGCGGCGGGTGGTGAGCTGGCGCTGCTCCGGCCCCATAGAAGGGTCGCCACGGTGCTGAGGCGAACCGGCCTGGATCGCGTCCTGCGGATCTGCGAGGCGCTCCCGGTCTGAGCGAGACCAATTCCCGGTACGCCGTGCGGGTGCCGAGCGCCCTGCCGTCGAGCGTTGACAAGCGGCCGGGCTCCGCCTAGCTTTACAAGCACCTGCTTGTACAAGAGAGTGCTTGTGCAAGGCGAGAGGGGATCGCGATGACCGGTATCACCAGCACGCGGGACGCGGACTACACCGCGGTCCTGAACCTGCCCGTCGCGCCCGCCGCCGTGGCGGCGCTGTTCACGTCCGCCTCCGGCGTCAGCCGCTGGTGGGGGCCGACCGAGGGCGACGGGGCGGTCGGCGGCACCCTCGTCACCGCCTTCGGCGAGTACGGCGCCAACGCGGTGCGCGTCCTCGAGGCCGGACCCGACCGTGTGGTCTGGGAGTCGATCGCGCCGGACGGGACGGTGCCCACCGGCCACACCGAGGAGTGGCTCGGCACGAGGATGGAGTTCGACATCGTGCCCGCCGGCGGCGGCACCGAGCTGCGCTTCCGGCACGTCGGCCTGACCCCGCGGCTCGACTGCTGGGACGCCTGCGCCGACGCCTGGAGGCACTTCATGGCGAGCATCGAGACCCTCGCCGAGACCGGCACCGGCACCCCGTTCGGGACGTGAGATCCTGGCCCGATGTCCGAGCGGAAGCAGGCGGTGCCCGCGGCGCCCGACGCGGTGCTGCGGGCGCTCGCCGACCCCCACCGGCGGCGGATCCTGCGCCTCGTCCAGCACACCGAGCTGGCCGCGGGCCAGATCGCGGCGTCCTTCCCCCTCACCCAGCAGGCGGTCAGCCAGCACATCGGCGTGCTCAAGCAGGCCGGGCTGCTCGCCGAGCGCCGTGAGGGGACCCGCCGCCTGTACGCGCTGCGCCGCGAGGCACTGGAGCCGGTCCGCGACCTGCTCTCGGAGTTCTGGCCGGACGCCCTCGGCCGCCTGAAGAGGGCCGTCGAGACAGCCCACCCGCGTCCACCGAAGGGGCCGCAGTGACCGCCGAGATCCGCGACGGAGCCGTCCTCGCCGCCGAGCGCATCGAGGCACCGCCCGAGGTCGTGTTCCCCTACTTCACCGACCCCGCGCTCATCGTCACGTGGATCGGCGACCGGGCGGACCTCGACCCCCGGCCGGGCGGCGTGTTCGCGCTCGACATGGGCGAGAGCCTCGTCCGCGGCGCCTACGTCACCGTCGACCCGCCCCACCGCGCCGTGTTCACCTGGGGAGTCCCCGGCGACGACGCGCTGCCGCCCGGGGGATCGACCGTCGAGGTCGTGCTGACCCCCGACGGCGACGGGACGGTGGTCGTGCTCACCCATAGCGGCCTGCCGGCCGTCCACCTGGACGGCCACCGCGCCGGCTGGGAGACCAAGCTCGGCGCGCTGCCCGCCGCGGCCGGCTGACCGACGACGCGGGCTCGAACGCGCCGCGCGGCCACTATTGCCATAAGGGCAGGCTCGTGACCAGCCGCAATGGTTCTCTGATGAGATCCGCCCGGGGCACGCATTGCGTTGTGGCCGTCCACACCCGAGGCTGGAGCAATGCGCCCTACCCCTCGATGGATCGCCAAGGTGGTCATCGCCTGGGCGGTGATGATGGCCGGCGCCTGCGTCGCGGGCCAGGCGTGGCGCGGTGAGTCGCTGGTGATCGGTGCGGTGTTCAGCCTGATGCTGGCCGCGATGGTCACCGCGCTCAGTGTCGTGGTGGAGCGGGACGAGCAGGCCGGTCGACGCCGCCGCGAGGCGGACGCGCTGCGCCGGATGGTGTACGGCGACGAGAAGCCCCCGGAGATGCCGATGTGATCGGTGCACCGGTCGGCGCCCCCCCACGAAGTTTTCAAGGTGGCCGATTTGCCAACGCCTTCTTCAACACCGGCACTGAGCGCAGCAGTGAGCGCCCGGCGCCCGGGGCGGCTGCCGGGCGCCGGGCGCTTCGGTCATTTGAGGACGCGGTACCAGAGGTTCGCGGCCTTCGGGGTGTGCGTGACGTCGAGCTGCTCGAGCCGGACGTCCGTCCCGCCCGGATGGTCGAACAGGCGGACGCCGTCGCCGAGCAGGACAGGCGCGACGATGGCCAGTACCTCGTCGAGCTCGCCGGCCTCCAGGCACTGCCGGGCCGTCTCGGCGCCGAGGACGTTGACGTACCCGCCGCCCGCGGCCTCTCGCGCGGCGGCGACGGCCCGGCCGAGGTCGCCGACGAACGTGACGTCCGGGATCGCGACGTCCGGCGGGCGGTGGGTGAGGACGAACTGCGGCCCGGTCCAGCCGCCGCCGAACGGCTTGCCCTCCCGTTCGGCGTCGCCGCGGTAGGGGTCGTCGCCGCCGAAGGTGCGGGCGCCGACCAGCAGCGCGCCGATGCCGCCGATCAGGTCGTCCACGATCGGGTTCGGGCCGAAGTGGGGCGCCGCCCACGACATGTCGCCGCCGGGGCCGGCGATGAACCCGTCCAGCGACATCGTGGCGGAGTAGAGCAGCTTTGCCATGGTCAACCTCCGTGTGCTCCGGTCTTCCCGTTGAGACGGCGGAACACGCGGAAGCTCATCGGTGCCCTGCCGGAGGCCGGTCGTCCAGGCCGAACAGCGGGAACAGGCGGGGCTCGTGGAAGGCCACCATCTCGGTGATCCGGTCGTCCTCGACGGTCAGGACGCCGAGAGCGAAGGGCCGGTGGTCGGACCTGCCCGGCGGCCCGACGTACAGCGCGGCGGCCGGCTGCCGGTTCGATCCGATCGGCACCGCCTTCAGCGCGCCCACGTAGTGGGGGGAGCCGGGGTCCCAGCTGGTGGCCAGCGTGGCCAGTACCGCCTCGCGTCCTTGGAACCACGCCGGGTACGGCGGCATCATCGCGCGGACTTCCGCGGCCAGCAGGTCCGCCATCGCCGCCGGGTCGGCGCGGTCGACCGCGTCCATGTACCGGCGCAGGACCTCGCGTTCCTCCGCGTCGAGCTCCGGCCGGGCCGTCCAGTTCAGGCGTTGGGGCGGCAGGCGGTCGCGCATCGTCGCCCGGGCCCGCTGCAACGCGCTGTTGACCGAGGCGACGCTCGTCTCCAGCACGTCGGCGGCCGACCGGGCGGGGAAGCCGAGCACGTCGCGCAGGATCAGCGCCGCCCGCTGCCGCGCCGGAAGGTGCTGGATCGCGGCCAGGAACGCCAGCTCGATCGTCTCGCGGCCGACCACCACGGCGTCCGGCTCGGCCGCGTCCAGCAGCCGGTCCGGGATCGGCTGCAGCCAGGGCACCTCGCCGCGGGGCGGCAGGCCGGAGGTCTCCGGGTCCGCCGGCGGCGCCAGGTCGTGCGGCAGCACCCGCCTGGCCCGCCCGCCCAGCACGTCCAGGCAGGCGTTGGTCGCGATCCGGTACAGCCACGCCCGGACGGTGGAGCGGCCCTCGAACCGGTCCAGGTTCTTCCAGGCGCGCAGGAACGTCTCTTGCACGACGTCCTCGGCCTCTTCGATCGAACCGAGCATCCGGTAGCAGTGCACCCGCAGTTCGCGCTCGTGCCGGCGGACCAATGCCGCGAACTCCTCGCCGCCGCCCTCGGGGACCGCCGCCCCGCCGTCCCGGACCACGTCGTCGCGCTTCACGCCCACGGCCCACCTCCCGACCATCGGGACCAGCATCGCCGATGCGGCACGGCCGGCGGGGCCGGACGCCCGATCCGCCGCGCGGAGACGCCGATCCGGGAGGCGGGAGCGTCTTCGCAGGTCAGATGGGCGGGTACCGGGTGCCGTCCGACATTGTGCTCAGATGAGCAAAATGCTACGCAAATGTTGCGCCCGCGTGAACAGGGTTCTTACGGTGTGACCCCCAGCACAACCCGGGAGGGCAAGATGCGAAGAACGTTCCTGGCAGGGGCGCTCGCGACGGTGGTCACGGTGGCGTCGGCGTGCTCGGTGTCGACCGGGCCGAGCGGTGGTTCGGAGCACAAGGGCGGTGACGGCGGCCAGCTGACGATCGGGTTCAGCGAGGTCACCCAGCAGTCGCCGTTCTACGTCCAGCTGAAGGACGGTGCGCAGCAGGCGGCGGCCAAGGCGGGGGCCAAGCTGCTGTTCGCGGACGCCAACGGCGACGTCACCAAGCAGAACAACGACATCCAGGACCTGATCACGCGGGGCGTGGACGTCCTGCTGGTCAACCCCGTGGACCCGAAGGGCGCCGCGGCGGGGCTGGCGGCGGCCAAGGCCGCGAAGATCCCCGTCATCACCCTGGACCGGCCGGTGCCGGAGGGGGCGGCGTCGCACGTCGGGCGCGACAACGTGCAGATGGGCAAGCTGGTGGGGCAGCGGCTCGCGCAGGCGCTCGGCCCGGCCGGCGGCAAGGTCATCGAGATCCAGGGCGACGCCGGCGGCGCGGTCGCCCGGGACCGCGGGAACGGCTTCGCCCAGGGCGTCCAGGGCAACCCGAAGATCAAGATCGTCAAGGGCCCGTACTGCGACTACATCCGGTCCAAGGCGGTCAGCGCCATGCAGGACCTGCTGCAGGCGAACCCCGACGTCAAGGCCGTGTACGCGCAGAACGACGACATGGCGCTCGGCGCCCTGCAGGTGCTGCGGGAGAGCAAGCGGACCGACGTGAAGGTGGCGGGCGTGGACGGCCTCATGGAGGCGGTGAAGCTCATCCCGCAGGGCCAGTTCGTCGCCACCGCCCTCAACGACCCGATCAGCGAGGCGGCGCAGGCGGTGCAGACCGCAGTGAAGGTCGGGCACGGCGAGAAGGTCGCGCCGTACGTTGACGCGGGGACGGCCCTGATCGACCCGGACAACGCGGCGAAGTACAGCGGCTCCAGCGTGTTCGCGCCCGCGCGGTCCGCCTCCTGAGCCCTGACACACGCAAGAAGGGAACACAGTGCCTGAGAAAATGCTCGCGGCCGTCCTGCACTCGCCGGGTGACATCCGCGTGGAGGAGGTGGCGAAGCCCGAGCCCGGTCCGGGAGAGGCGCTGGTCCGCGTCGACGCCTGCGGGGTGTGCGGTTCGGACATCGCCCGCATGCTGAGCGCCGGCGCGCACCGCATGCCCATCATCTGCGGGCACGAGTTCGCCGGACAGGTCGTCGAGGCGGGGCGCGAGGTGCGCGGGTTCTCCGACGGGGACCTGGTCGCGGTGCCGCCGCTGATCCCCTGCTTCGCCTGCGCGGAGTGCGAGCGCGGCCGGTTCAGCCTCTGCCTGGACTACGACTACTTCGGCAGCCGCCGCGACGGCGCCTACGCCGAGTACGTCACCGTCCCGGCGCGGAACCTGTTCCCGGTGCCGGAGCAGGTGCCCGCCGCGGCCGCGGCGATGCTCGATCCGGCGTCGATCGCCCTGCACGCGATCTGGCGGACCCGGCTGGGCGTCGGGCACCGGGTCGCGGTGCTCGGTGCCGGGCCGATCGGGCTGTTCGCCGTCCAGTGGGCGCGGCTGGCGGGCGCGTCGGACGTGCTCGCCGTCGACCTGAACGAGCGCAAGCTCGCGCAGGCGTCGGAGGCCGGCGCCACGCACACCACCACCAGCGGCGAGGAGGCCCGCGACCTGGCGGGGGACGGGTACGACGTGGTGATCGAGTCGGCCGGCACCCCGGTGACCGCCGACATGGCGGCGGCGCTGTGCGCCCGGCACGGCGAGGCGGTGTTCATCGGCATCCCGCACGCGCCGGTCGAGTTCGCCAAGGGGACCTTCAACGACTTCCTGCGCCGGGAGGTCAGCCTGCACGGCGCCTGGAACTCGTTCTCGGCCCCGTTCCCCGGCGACGAGTGGCGGGCGGCGGCGGAGGCGTTCGCGTCCGGCGCGCTGCGCTGGAAGTTCATGATCACGCACGAGCCGGGGCTGGACGCGCTGCCGCAGCTCATGAAGCAGCTGGGGGAACGTTCCATTTTCAGCTCGAAGGTGCTCTTCCGGCCGGGGGAGCGGCCGTGACCGCGCTGCTGTCGATCGACCTCGGCACCGAGGGCGCGCGCGTCGCGGTGTTCGCCGACGACGGCGCGGTCCTCGGCACCGGCCACGACACCTACCCCACCCGGTACCCGCGGCCCGGGTGGGCCGAGCAGGACCCCGAGGACTGGTGGCGCGCCGTCGCGGCGGCGACCCGCGCCGCGCTCGCCGGGGCCGGGGAGCCGGAGATCGCGGGGGTCGCCGTCGCCACCACCGCCTCCACCGTCGTCGTCCTCGACGACGCGGGCCGGCCGCTGCGTCCGGCGATCCTGTGGATGGACGCCCGCGCCGCCGCCGAGTCGGAGGCGACCGCCGCGACCGGCCACGACGTGCTGAAGTACGCGGGCGGCTCCGACGCCGTCGAGTGGCTGGTGCCCAAGGCGATGTGGCTGGCCCGGCACGAACCCGGCGTCTACCGGAGCGCCGCCCGCATCGTCGAGGCCGTCGACTACCTCACCTGGCGGCTCACCGGCAGGTGGACGGCGTCGCAGATGAACGCCTGCTGCAAGTACAACCACGACCCGCGCGGCGGCGGGCACCCGCACGACCTGTACGCGCTGCTCGGCGTCCCGGACCTGGCCGCGAAGCTCCCGCCCGACGTCCTCCGGGTCGGTGCGGCGGCGGGCGAGGTCACGGCGGCGACCCGCGCCGAGCTGGGGCTGCGCGGCCGGCCGACCGTCGCGGTCGGCGGCATCGACGCGCACCTGTCGCTGCTGGCCACCGGCGGGCTGGAGCCGGGCCGGCTGTCGATCGTCTGCGGGACGTCCAACGCGTTCGTCGCCGAGGTCGACGCCCCCGTGTTCACCCCCGCCATCTGGGGCCCGTACCCGGACGCGCTCCGTCCCGGGCACTGGCTCGTGGAGGGCGGGCAGGTGTCGGCGGGGTCGGTCCTGCGCTGGACGAGCGAGGACCTGCTCGGCGTGAAGCGCGCGGAGCTGCCCCGGCTCTGCGCCGAGGCCGAGCAGGTCCGGCCGGGGGAGCACGGGCTGGTCGTCCTGGACCACTTCATGGGCAACCGCACGCCGCTCCGCGACCCGGGGCTGCGCGGCGCGGTCCTCGGCCTGACGCTCGGCACCACCCCCGCGCAGCTCTACCGGGCCGCGGTGGAGAGCGTCGCGTACGGGACGCGGCAGGTGCTGGAGTCGTTCCTCACCGCGGGAGTCCCGGTGAAGGACATCTACGTGTCCGGCGGCGTCCGGCACAACCCGCTCTGGCTGAAGACCATGGCGGACGTGCTCGGCCGCCCGCTGCTGCTCGTCGGCCGCCCCGGCGGGGCCGCCGACGCCGGCGACAACCTCACGTTGCGGGCCTGCGCGGTGCTCGCCGCGACCGCCACCGGCGCGCACAGCGGGCTGGCCCAGGCCGCCGAAGCGTTCGCGCCCGCCACCACCCTCGTCGAGCCGGACGGACGGGACGTCCACGGCGGCGCCTACGAGGCCGGCTACGACCTGTACCGGCAGGCCACCGCCGCCACCCGCGAGGTGTCGCACCTGCTCAGCCGCCCCCGCGAGGAGACCGGATGAACCCGGAGGACCCCGACTACGAGACGCTGCTGCTGCGCGTCGCCGAGATGTACTACGAGGGCGACCAGACCCAGGAGCAGATCGGCCGGAAACTGCACCTGACCCGCTGGAAGGTCGGGCGGCTCCTCGCCGAGGCCCGCACCGCCGGGATCGTCCGGATCGAGATCGTCCACCCCCGGCACCGGCTCCACGTGCGGGAACGCGAGCTCAAGGAGCGCTACGGGCTGCGCGACGCCGTCGTGGTCCCGGTCGACGCCGCCGCCGGCGAGGTCGAGGCGCGCGACCGGGTCGCGGGCGCCGCCGCCCGCTACCTCGCCGACCTGACCCCGGCACCGCGCAGCCTCGGCGTGTCGTGGGGCCGCACGCTGGACGCCGTCGCCGCGCACATCGCGCCCGGCTGGACGCGCGGCGTCCAGATCGTCCAGGTGAACGGCGGGCTCAGCCGGTCGCGCCGCCCCACCTCGGCGTCCGACATGGCCAGCCGGCTCGCGCACCACGGCGGCGGCACCGTCACGCTGCTGTCGGCGCCCGCGATCGTCGAGCAGGACTCGACGCGCGCCGCGCTGGAAGGCGAGCGGTCGGTGGGCGGCGTCCTCGACCTGGCCAGGCAGTGCGGCGCGTTCCTGTTCAGCCCCGGCGCGCTGTCGCACGACTCCGTCCTCGTCGAGTCCGGCTACCTGAGCTCCGCCGACATCGACGCGCTCGCCGCGTCCGGCGGCGTCGGCGACGTCGTCGGCCGGTTCATCGACGGCGCCGGACGGATCGTCTGGGACGAGCTCGACCGCAGGACGATCGGCATCACGATCGACGACCTGCGCGCGGGGGCGTGGTCGATCGCCGTCGTCGCGGGCGAGCGCAAGCACCGCGTGTGCCGCGCCGTCGTCGCCGGCGGGATCTGCAACGTCCTGGTGACCGACGACGTCACCGCCGCCCACCTGCTGGAGGAGGCCGCATGAGCGACTCGCCGCGCCCGGAGCCGCCGCTCCTGGAGATGAAGGGGATCGTCAAGCGCTTCCCCGGCACGCTCGCCTGCGACGGCGCGAACCTGTCGGTCCGCGCGGGCGAGGTCCACTGCCTGCTCGGCGAGAACGGCGCCGGCAAGAGCACGCTGATGAAGATCCTCGCCGGCTCCTACCGGCCCGACGACGGCGAGATCCTGCTGTCCGGCAGGCCGCTGCGCGCCACGAGCCCGCAGGACGGCATCGCCGCCGGGATCAGCGTCATCTACCAGGAACTCGACCTCGCGCCGGACCTGACCGTCGCACAGAACCTGTTCCTCGGACGCGCGCCCGCGCGCGGGCCGTTCGTCCGCCGGCAGGCGCGCGCCGCCGCGGCGGCCGAGGTGATCCGCCGCGTCGGCGGGACGTTCTCGCCCGCCGACCGGGTGGGCGACCTGCCGATCGCGGCGCAGCAGCTCACCGCGATCGCCCGGGCGCTGACGATGGACGCGAAGGTCATCGTCATGGACGAGCCGTCCGCGACGCTGGGCGAGCGGGACCTGGAGGCGGTGTTCGAGGTCATCCGCGGCCTCGCCGCCGAGGGCCGCGCCATCATCTACATCTCGCACCGGCTGGACGAGGTGTCGGAGATCGGCGACCGCGCCACCGTCATGCGCGACGGGCGCGACGTCGGCGTGTTCGACCTCGCCGCCACCACCCACGACGAGCTCGTCGCGGCGATGATCGGCGGCTCCCGCGACCTGGTCCGCCGCGTGGACCGCCCCGCGCCGTCGGGGGAGCCGCGGCTGGTCGTCGAGCGGGCGCGGGTCGGCGGCATCCTCGACGTCTCCGGCATCGAGGTCCGCCCCGGCGAGATCGTCGGACTCGCGGGCCTCGCCGGCGCCGGGCGGACCACCCTGCTCAACGCCCTGTTCGGGGTCGCCCGCGCCGACGTCCGCGCCCGCCTGGACGGCGATCCGCTGCCGGTCGCCGGCCCCCGCACCGCCGTCCGCAACGGTCTCGCGCTGGTCCCCGAGAGCCGCAAGGAGCAGGGCCTGTTCCTCGGCCTCGGCGTGTCCCGCAACGCCGCCATCAGCGCGCTGCGCCCGCTCGCGCCGCGCTCCCGGGGACGCCGCGCGACCGCGCCCGTCCTCGCCGGCCTCGGCGTCAAGCACGCCTCCGCCGACCAGCCCGTCGGCGAGCTGTCGGGCGGCAACCAGCAGAAGGTCGTCCTCGCCAAGTGGATCACCCGGGGCATGCGGGTGCTGCTGCTGGACGAGCCCACCCGCGGCCTCGACATCGGCGCCAAGGCCGACCTCTACCGGCAGGTCCGGCGGCTCGCCGACGACGGCGTCGCCGTCCTGCTCGCCAGCAGCGAGCTCGCCGAGCTCACCGCCCACGCCGACGGCATCTGGGTGCTGCACGAGGGCCGCAACATCGCGCGGTTCGACCCCCGCACCACCGCGGAGGCCGACATCGCCCACACCGTCATCACTGGAGCCACCCCATGAGCCAAACCGCCTCCAAGGCCCGGCCGGCCCTGGCCGGCATCGTGCCCCGGCGCCACGGCCTCGCCCTGCTGCGCAACGGGAACCTGCTCGTCGTCTTCCTGCTGCTGTGCGTCGTCGCGTCGATCCTGGCACCGGAGTTCCTGACCACCCGCAACATCGCCAACCTGCTGCAGCAGTCGAGCCTCACCGGCATCGTCGCGATCGGCATGACGATGGTCATCCTCACCGCGGGCATCGACCTGTCGGTCGGCAGCACCGCCGCGTTCGCCGGGATGACGGTGGCCGTGCTGATGTCGGACGGCTGGCCGCCCGTGCTCGCCGTCCTGGTGTCGCTCGCGGCCGGCGCCGCCGCCGGCGCCGTGATGGGCGGGCTGTCGGCGTACCTGTCGCTGCCCAGCTTCATGACCACCCTCGCCGGCCTCACCAGCATCCGGGGGCTGACGTACCTGCTGACCGGCGGCACGCCGGCCGGCGGCGACCAGCCCGAGGGCTTCCAGCTCCTCGGCGGCGGGTTCATCGGCCGCGTCCCGATCGTCGGCCTGATCTTCATCGCGATCACCGTCCTCGCCTGGCTGATGCTGCGCGGGACGACGTTCGGCGAGTACATCTACGCGGTAGGCAGCAACCGGGAGGCCGCCCGGCTGTCCGGCCTGCCCGTGCGGGCGGTGACCGTCGCGGTCTTCGCGATCTCCGGCCTGCTCGCCGCGTTCGCGGGCGTCCTGCTCACCTCGCGGCTGACCATCGGCCAGCCGACCGCCTTCAACGGTCTGGAACTGGACGCCATCGCCGCCGTCGTCCTCGGCGGGACCAACCTGTTCGGCGGGCGCGGCAACGTCTTCGGCACGTTCGTGGCGGTCCTGCTGCTGTCGGTGGTGAAGAACCTGTTCAACCTCGTCGGGCTGAGCTCGTTCTTCCAGATGGTGGTGACCGGCCTGATCGTGGTGGCGGCGCTCATCCTCAACCGGATCCTGGAGAACAGGGGTGCCCGTGCCTGACACGATGACGGCTCTGGAGAGGGCCGACGAACGGGAGCTGCGCGCGTTCCTGCACGGCCTGCCCGCCGTTGACCAGGTTGGGGCGGAGGAGCGGGCGGCGCGGCTGGCGACCCGGTCGATCAAGACGTCGGCGAAGGCCGAGGCGATCGATCTGGCGATCTCGATGGTGGACCTCACCACGCTGGAGGGTGCGGACACCGCTGGGAAGGTGCGGGCGTTGTGCGCCAAGGCCGTCCGTCCCGATCCGGCGGACGCGACGGTGCCGAAGGTCGCGGCGGTGTGCGTGTATCCGGACATGGTGGAGACGGCCGTCGCGGCGCTGGACGGGTCGGGGATCGGGGTCGCGTCGGTGGCGACGGCATTTCCGTCCGGGCGGGCGCCGCTGGAGGCCAAGCTCGCCGACACCCGTGCGGCGGTGGCGGCGGGCGCGGCCGAGATCGACATGGTCATCGACCGTGGCGCGTTCTTGTCCGGCGACTACCTGAAGGTGTCCGAGGAGATCACCGCGGTCAAGCAGGCGTGCGGCGAGGCGCATCTGAAGGTGATCCTGGAGACCGGTGAACTGGTCACCTACGACAACGTGCGGCGTGCTTCGTGGTTGGCGATGCGGGCGGGCGCGGATTTCATCAAGACCTCGACCGGGAAGGTGTCTCCGGCGGCGACGTTGCCGGTGACGCTGGTGATGCTGGAGGCCGTCCGCGACTACCGCGCGGCGACGGGCCGTCAGGTCGGCGTCAAGCCCGCGGGTGGGATCCGTACCACCAAGGATGCGATCAAGTATCTGGTGCTGGTGAACGAGACCGCTGGAGCGGACTGGCTGACGCCCGACTGGTTCCGGCTCGGCGCCTCCAGTGTGCTGAACGACCTGCTGATGCAGCGCCGCAAGCTGGCCACCGGGGTGTACTCCGGTCCCGACTACTTCACCCTGGACTGATCATGGTGTTCGAGTACGCGCCCGCACCGGAATCGGCGTCGGTCGTCGACATCCGCCCGTCGTACGGGCTGTTCATTGACGGCGAGTTCACCGATGGGGGAGGGGAGCCGTTCAAGACGGTGAACCCCGCCACCGAGGAGACCCTCGCCGAGATCGCCGCCGCCGACCAGGCGGACGTGGACCGCGCCGTGGCGGCGGCGCGGCGGGCGTTCGAGACGGTGTGGGGGCCGATGCCGGGCGCTGAGCGCGCCAAGTACCTGTACCGGATCGCCCGCATCATCCAGGAACGCTCCCGCGAGCTGGCCGTTTTGGAGTCGATCGATAACGGCAAGCCGATCCGCGAGTCCCGCGATGTGGACGTTCCGCTGGTGGCGGCGTGGTTCTTCTACTACGCCGGCTGGGCCGACAAACTCGGCCACGCCGGGTTCGGTCCGGACCCGCGCCCGGTGGGTGTGGCGGGGCAGGTGATTCCGTGGAACTTCCCGCTGCTGATGCTGGCGTGGAAGATCGCGCCGGCGTTGGCCTGCGGGAACACGGTCGTGTTGAAGCCGGCGGAGACCACGCCGCTGACCGCGCTGCTGTTCGCCGACATCTGCCGCCAGGCCGACCTGCCGCCCGGCGTCGTCAACATCATCACCGGCGCCGGAGAGACGGGTCGCGCGCTGGTCGCCCACCCCGGGATCGACAAGGTCGCCTTCACCGGTTCCACCGACGTCGGCCGCCAGATCGCCCGCACCCTGGCCGGAACATCGAAGAAGCTCACCTTGGAGCTGGGTGGCAAGGCCGCCAACATCGTCTACGCCGACGCCCCCCTCGACCAGGCCGTCGAAGGCATCGTCAACGGGATCTTCTTCAACCAGGGCCACGTCTGCTGCGCCGGATCCCGGCTACTAGTTCAGGAGTCGGTCGCAGGCGAGGTGCTGGAGCGGCTGAAGGCGCGGATGGCGACGCTGCGGGTCGGTGACCCCCTGGACAAGAACACCGACATCGGCGCGATCAACTCCGCCGCGCAACTGGACAAGATCCGCGAACTGTCGGCGGCCGGCGAAGCGGAGGGCGCGGACCGTTGGGCGCCGCCGTGCGAGTTGCCCGACCGGGGGTTCTGGTTCCCGCCGACGGTGTTCACCAATGTGGCGGCCTCGCATCGGATCGCGCGGGAGGAGATCTTCGGGCCGGTGCTGTCGGTGCTGACGTTCCGCACCCCCGACGAGGCGGTCACCAAGGCCAACAACAC
>NZ_JBEPCJ010000072.1:0-56087 GCF_040299565.1 Spirillospora sp. NPDC000708 | reverse complement strand
CGGGAGGTGCGCTCAACGGTGGAGCGCTCGTCCTCGCCGCGGGCCTTTCTCCGGGGTTGCCGGGCCGGGTCGCGGAACCTCGGGGCCGCCGGGTCGCGGGACGCCGGGCCGGGAGCCGCCGGAGCCGTGGGGCGCCGCCGGGCACGGGGCGTCAGGCGGTCGCGGGCTGCGCGCCGCCGCCGGCGGGGTCCTGCGGGCGAGCGTGCCTCGGCAGCAGGAACACGGCCAGGAACGTCAGGCCGAGCATGCCGACCACGATCCACAGCGTGATCTTCATAGCGCCGGTGAAGCCGACCTTGGCCGCGTGCGCCGCGTCCGCCGCCACCGCCTTCTGGATCGCGGGGGCGGAGGCCGGCGCTGCGGCGATCGCCGCCTTGACGTCCTCCTGCATTCGCGCGCAGGACGGCGGCACGGCCTGGGCGTCCTTGGCGGTGGCCCGGTCGTGGCCGCACGCCCGCAGTCCCGTCACGATGCGCTCCTGCTGCGCGGCCGGGACGGACGCGGCGGTGAGCCGCCCGCGCAGCGCGGCCGACCCGTCGTCGGCGGCGGTGGCGACGTGCCCGCCGAGCAGCCCGAAGAAGATCGTGCCGAGGACGGCGGCGCCGAGCGAGCTGCCGAGCTGCTGGATCGCGGTGAGGGTGCCGCCCGCGGAGCCGGCCTCCTCGGGCTCGACGCCCGCCAGGGCGGTGTCGAAGAACGGGGCCATCAGCAGGCCCATGCCGAGCCCGGTGACGGTCAGGGCCGGGACGAGCTGCCACGGCGTGACGCCGGTGCCGGCGAGCTGCAGCGTGGCGAACATCCCGGCGATGCCGGCCGCCATGACGAGGGCGCCCGCCTGGATGACGATGCGGCCGAACCGCTGGACGGCCTGCGCCGCGCCGAAGCCGAGGACGATGCCGACCGACCACGGGATCTGCGACAGTCCGGCCTTGAGCGCGGAGAAGCCGAGGCCGAGCTGGAAGAACAGCGAGAGCACGAGGCCGGTGCCCGCCATGGCGCTGAAGAAGACGACGCCGACGACGAGCCCGCCGGTGAAGCCGCGCTTGCGGAACAGGCTGGGGATGATCAGCGGGTCGGCGCCGGCCCGCTGCTTGCGCGCCTCGTACCAGGCGAAGAGCGCCCAGACGGCCAGGGACGCGGCGATCATCGCGAACGTCCAGGCGGGCCAGTCCAGCTCGCGGCCCTGCACCAGCGGGTAGATCATCAGCCCGGCGCCCACGGACGCCAGCACGGCGCCGGTGAGGTCGAGCCGGGTGGCCTGCGGGGACTTCCCGGAGGGCAGGAAGCGCAGCCCGGCGAGCACGGCGGCCAGGCCGAGCGGCAGGTTGATCAGGAAGATCATCCGCCAGCCGGTGCCCCACAGGTCGGCGTCGATCAGCCAGCCGGCCAGCACCGGTCCGCCGACCGACGACAGCCCCATGACCGGGCCGAACGCGCCGAAGGCGGCGCCCATCTCCTTCTCGCTGAACATCTGCTTGATCATGCCGATGCCCTGCGGCAGCATCATCGCGCCGAAGAGGCCCTGCATCAGCCGGGCGCCGATCAGCATGCCGGGCGAGACCGCCACGCCGCACAGCAGCGAGCCGGCGGTGAAGCCGGCCGCGCCGACGACGAACATCTGCTTGCGGCCGTACAGGTCGCCGAGCCTGCCGCCGGTGATGACGCCGACCGCCATGGCGAGGGTGTAGCCGGCCGCGAGCCACTGGATGGTGGCGGCGGATCCGCCCAGCTCGGCGCGGATGGTGGGGGCGGCGATGTTGGTGATCAGGGAGTCCAGCATGTCCATGATCTCGCCGGCGAGGATCACGAAGAGGGCGGCCCACCGCCAGCGGTAGCCGGCCGTGCCGGTGGCCCCCGCGGGGGTCTGCAGTGTCTCGGTCATGGTCGTCTCCATCACGGGGGGAACACCGTTCTTAACTACGAACACTGTTCTACGGTGGGAACGGCGTTCGTGTCAAGTACGATGTTCGTGAACGCGAGTTTGTCTCTCAGGTAGAGAAGATATATCGCGTTCCGGGATAGTCAAGATGTATCGCGAAATTGGGAGGTCCCGAGGTGGCCAGCGCACGTCCGGACATGCCGACGCCGCCGGGCCGCCGGCCGCGCAGGGCCGCGCCGTCCCGGCAGCCGCTCACGCAGGAGCTCGTCGTCGAGACGGCGATCGCCGTGCTGGACGCCGAAGGGCTGGAGGCCGTCACCATGCGCCGCGTCGCGCAGGAGCTCGGCACCGGCCCGGCCTCCCTGTACGCGCACGTCTCGGACAAGCAGGAGCTGCGGGAGCTGATGCTCGACCGCGTCGCCGCCGAGATCAGGCTGCCCGCCGAGCCCGACCCGGCCCGGTGGCGCGAGCAGCTGAAGGAGGTCGCGATGGAGATCCGCCGCGTCTACACCTCGCACCGGGACATCGCGAAGGTCTCCATGGGGCTGATCCCGACGGGCCCGAACCTGCTCGCCGTCGCCGAGTCGCAGCTCGCCCTCATGATCGCGGCCGGCGTCCCCCCGAAGATCGCCGGGCTCGCCGTCGACACGCTGGGCATGTACATCGACGCCGACGCCATCGAGGACACCTTCTACACGGCGACGATCAAGGGCGACGAGGACCCGTGGGAGCACTTCCAGAAGTACCTCGCCCAGATCCGCGAGTACTACAAGGCCCTGCCGGCCGACCGGTACCCCCGCATCGTCTCGCTGGTGGACGACCTCACCGACGAGGGCGGCGCCGAGCGCTTCGAGTTCGGGCTCGACGTCCTGCTGCGCGGCATCGAGTCCTACATCGAGGACGGCGGCGGCGCGTAGACCCGCGGTGCCGCCGCGGGCGGCACCGCGAGGGCGTCAGCCGAAGACGCGGCGGAACGCGTTGCGCCTGGGGGTGTCCTTGGCGGACTCCCAGACGGCGAAGACGACGTGCTCGAAGCGGTTCTCGAACTCGCCGCCCGGCCCGAGCGGACCGGCGAACGCCTCCGCCACCTCCGCCGGGTCGTTGCGGAACACGCCGCAGCCCCACGCGCCCAGGACCAGCCGTCCGTGCCCCCGGGCCAGCGCCACCGCGAGGACCTTGCGTGCGCGCACGCGCAGCACTTCGGGGATCCGCTCCGCCTTCTCGGGGTCGCGGATCGCGCCCCGGTTCGGAGCGGGCGAGGTCAGGAACGCCACCTCGTACGGCTCGTCGAGCAGGCGCCCGGCGTCGGTGCGGATCACCGGCACGCCGGGGGAGTAGATCATGTGGTCGCTGTAGAGCAGGTCGCCCTGCGCGCGGTGGAACTCGTAGTACTCCCTGGCGGCGCGCAGCGACGGGTACAGGCCGGACGAGCGGGCCAGGCCCTCCTCCTGGGCGTGCGCGCCGTTCAGGAACCCTCCGCCGGGGTTCTTGGCGGAGGCGAAGTTCAGCGCCAGCGGGACCTTCCCGGGCGCGACCAGGCGCCGCGCCGCCGCGAGGGTGGTCTCGTCGGTCACCTCGATGCGCGTCGCGGCGCCGCCGGCGGGGCCCGCGCCCGGTGCCGCGCCCGGCAGGTCCTTGAGGAGGGCGTCCAGCTCCTCCGGGCGGTAGAGGACGGTGTCGCGCACGCAGCGCGCCAGGTCGTCGGCGATGGAGACGGTGTGCCCGGCCGGGGCACGGTACTCGCCGCGTTCGAGGACGGCCACGGTCTCCTGCGCGGTCATCCGGCGGGGGTGTCTGCTCATGTCGCTCCGGATTGTGGCGGTCCCGCGCCGCCGGCCGCAAACCCTTTTCGCGCTCGGCACGCCACTCTTCGTGGTCGGGCGAGTCATGCCAGAGATGTTGGAACTTGTCACGCTACCTGGGGATTTGTGGGAAATGATCATATTCTGACTACTTTCTGGCATGCTGGCCCGCGATGCAGCCTCCACGATCCCGAGAAGGCCGGCGCAGGGCGTCGTCCCACCGCCGGGCCCCCGCGCCCCCGCCCCAGCCGCCGATGCCGCCCGCCGGGCCCGGGTACCCGGGCCCGGCGCAGGAGCCGTTTCCGGGACAGGAGCCGTTTCCGGGAGAGGCGTCCTTCGCGGCCGAACCCCCCGCACCGCGCGGCGGACGCGGGGGCCAGGGCGGGCGGCGGCGCGGCGGGCGCGGGCAAGGCGGAGGCGGGCGCGGTGGAGGCGGGCCCCGCCGTCCGTCCACGGGGGACTGGCTCGGCGACGACCTGGAGCGCGAGTTCGAGGGCGCCCGGCGGACGCGGCTGCGCGGAGTGATCCTGGGCGTCACCGCCCTGGTACTGATCAGCGTCGCCGGGCTCGGAGCGATGGCCTACCTGAGCTTCGGCGGCGGGACCAAGCACGCCGCCGCGCCGCCGCCGCCCGCACGGGAGACCGGCAAGGGGGACGGCGGCGCGCGGGTCGAGACGGAACCGCCCGACGCGCCGTCCGCCACGCCCAAGAGCTCGCTGTACATCCCCACGAAGGGGACGGGGAAATTCCTTCTGCCCGCTTCCGGAAGCCGCGTGTTCGGCCACGGAAAGGTCATGCGCTACATGGTCCAGGTGGAGGGCGGCTTACGGCAGAACCCCACGAAGTTCGCGCGCAGTGTCGACAAGATACTCGCCGATCCGCGCGGGTGGACGGCCAGCGGCAAATGGGCCTTCCAGCGCGTGAACTCCGGCCAGTACGACTTCGTGGTGCAGCTCGCGTCGCCGAAGACCGTCGACCGGATCTGCGGCTCGTACGGCATGACCACGAACGGCACGGTGAACTGCAGCGGCGGCAAGCAGGTCGTGGTGAACCTGCGGCGCTGGCTGCTGCTGACGAAGTACTACCGCGGGCAGCCGGACGCCTACCACGCCCTCACCATCAACCACGAGGTCGGCCACCGGCTGGGATTCGGCCACATGACCTGCCCGGGGCGCGGCCGCCCCGCGCCCGTGATGATGCAGCAGATCTACGGGCTGAAAGGCTGCAGGATCAACCCGTGGCCGTACGACACGCACGGCCGTTTCCTGACCGGCCCCTCCGTGCCCGGAAAATGAATTAGAAGCGCATCGCCGGGTTCCGCCACACTCGAGGCGTGCTCCTCACGATCAGTACCACCGCGGCCCAGGCGACCGACCTGGGCTTCCTGCTGCACAAGCATCCGGACAAGGCGCAGAGCTTCGGCCAGTCCTTCGGCACCGCGCACGTCTTCTACCCCGACGCGGACGCGGGGCGCTGCACGGCGGCGCTGCTGCTGGACGTCGACCCCGTCAAGCTGGTGCGCACGCGCGGCAAGGGCACGCCCGACTTCTCCCTCGGCCAGTACGTGAACGACCGCCCGTACGCGGCGTCGTCGCTGCTGGCGTCCGCGATGGCGAACGTCTTCCGCACCGCCATGCGCGGCAAGTGCGCGCTGCGCCCGGAGCTGGCGGAGTCCGCGATCCCCCTGGAGATCGTGCTGCCGGCGCTGCCGTGCCGGGGCGGTCCGGGGCAGGCCGAGCGCTTCTTCGCGCCGCTGGGCTGGGACGTGTCGGCCGTGCCCGTGCCGCTGGACCCGGAGTTCGCCGAATGGGGCGACTCCCGCTACGTGACGCTCACGCTCACCGGCCGTATGCGCCTCGCCGACGCGCTCAACCAGCTCTACGTGCTGCTGCCCGTGCTGGACGACGCGAAGCACTACTGGATGGCGCCGGACGAGGTCGACAAGCTCATCCGGGCGGGGGAGGGGTGGCTCGGCACGCATCCCGACCGGGCGGCCATCACCCGCCGCTACCTCGCCAACCGGCGCGCGCTCGTGCGCGCCGCGCTGGGCCGCCTGGCCGACGCGGAGGACGCGCCGGAGGAGGCCCTCGACCCGGTCGAGGTCGAGGAGGAGCCCGCGCGGGCGGAGAACGGCGCCACCGCCGCGAACGGCGCGGACGGCGCCGCCGCCGAAGAAGAGGCGCCGGCCTCGCTGTCGGAGCGGCGGGTCCAGGCGGTCGTGCAGGCGCTCCACGACGAGGACGCGCGCCGCGTCATCGACATGGGCTGCGGGTCGGGGAAGCTCCTGGCGCGCCTCGCCCGGGACGACTTCTTCGCGGAGATCGCCGGTACGGACGTCTCGTACCGAGCGCTGGAGGGGGCGGCGCGCCGGCTGCGCCTGGACAAGCCGCGGCACCGTCCCGACAAGCGCGTCCTGGACGTCTTCCAGAGCGCCCTCACCTACGCGGACGACCGCTTCCGCGGCTACGAGGCGGCAGTGCTGATGGAGGTCGTCGAGCACATCGACCCGCCCCGGCTCCGTGCCATGGAGCAGGTCGTGTTCGGCCACGCCCAGCCCCGCGTCGTCATCGTGACGACCCCCAACGCCGAGCGCAACGTCCGCTACGAGGGGCTGGCGCCCGGCGCCATGCGCCACCCCGACCACCGCTTCGAATGGACCCGCGCGGAGTTCCGCGCTTGGGCGGACGGCGTCGCCGCCGCGCACGGCTACCGCGTCCGCCACGTGCCCGTCGGCGACGACGACCCCGAGGTGGGCGCGCCGACGCAGATGGGAGTGTTCGTCCGATGACCGAGATCCGGCTTCCGGAGATGGGGCTCGTCGTCCTGGTCGGCGTGACCGGGTCGGGCAAGTCGCACTTCGCGCGCAAGCACTTCGCGCCGACGCAGGTGGTGTCGTCCGACCGCTGCCGCGGCATGGTGTCCGACGACGAGAACGACCAGTCCGCCACCGGCGACGCGTTCGACCTGCTGCACTACATCGTGGCCAAGCGGCTGCGGCGCGGCCTGCTCACCGTGGTGGACGCGACGAACGTGCAGAGCAAGGCGCGCCAGGCGCTGCTGCGGCTCGCCAAGGAGCACGACGTGCTGACGGCGGCGATCGTCCTGGACGTCCCCGAGCGGCTCGCCGCCGAGCGCAACGCCGTCCGGCCCGACCGGGACATGCCCGCGCACGTGATCCCGCGCCAGCGGCGCGAGCTGAACCGCGGGCTGCGGACGCTGGGCCGCGAGTTCCGGCGCTGCCACGTGCTGTCCGGCCAGGAGGAGATCGACGCCGCGACGATCGTCTACGAGAAGGCGTGGAACGACCGGCGGGACCTCACCGGGCCGTTCGACATCATCGGCGACGTGCACGGGTGCCTCGCCGAGCTGGAGGACCTGCTGGGCGACCTCGGCTACGGGATCGAGCGGGACGCGCAGGGCCTGGCCGTGGACGCGAACCACCCGGGCGGCCGCACCGCCGTCTTCGTCGGGGACCTGGTCGACCGCGGCCCGGACTCACCGGGCGTCGTCCGGCTCGTCAAGGGGATGGTGGAGGCGGGCAACGCGCTGTGCGTCTCCGGCAACCACGAGGCGAAGCTCGTCCGGGCCCTGCGCGGGCGCCAGGTGCGGCTGTCGCACGGGCTCGCCGAGTCGATGGAGCAGTTCGGCGCCGAGACCGAGGAGTTCCGCGACGGCGCGCTGCGCTTCATGGACGGGCTCATCAGCCACTACGTCCTCGACGAAGGCCGACTGGTCGTGGCCCACGCCGGGCTCAAGGAGGACTACCACGGGCGCGCGTCGGGCCGTGTCCGGTCGTTCGCGCTGTACGGCGACACCACCGGGGAGACCGACGAGTACGGGCTGCCCGTCCGGTACCCGTGGGCGCGCGACTACCGCGGCAAGGCGATGGTGGTGTACGGCCACACGCCCGTCCCGGACGCCGAGTGGATCAACAACACCATCTGCCTGGACACCGGCGCGGTGTTCGGCGGCAAGCTGACCGCGCTGCGCTACCCGGAGCGCGAGCTGGTGTCGGTGCCCGCGCGGCAGGTCTGGTACGAGCCGACCCGGCCGCTGCACGCGGCGTCCGCCTCGGCGCCGGGCGGCCACCGCGAGAGCGACGTCCTGAAGATCGACGACGTTCTCGGCAACCAGGGCGTGGAGACCCGGCTGATGGGGCGCGTCACCGTCCGGGAGGAGAACGCGCTCGCCGCGCTGGAGGTGATGAGCCGGTTCGCCGTCGACCCGCGGTGGCTCGTCTACCTGCCGCCCACGATGGCGCCCGCCGCCACCTCGCCGCTGCCCGGGTACCTGGAGCACCCCGCCGAGGCGCTCGCCGCGTACCGGGAGAAGGGCGTCCTGCGCGCGATCTGCGAGGAGAAGCACATGGGATCGCGCGCCGTCGCGGTCGTGTGCCGCGACGCGTCCGTCGCCGAGACCCGCTTCGGCGTGGACGACGGGACGACCGGCGCGGTCTACACCCGCACCGGGCGGTCCTTCTTCCGCGACGCGTCCGCGACCGAGGAGGTGCTCGGCCGCCTGCGTTCCGCGATCGGCGCCACCGGGCTGTGGGACGAGGTGGAGACCGGATGGCTCGTGCTGGACTGCGAGCTGCTGCCCTGGTCGGCCAAGGCCATGGACCTCATCCGCACCCAGTACGCCGCGACCGGCGCGGCGGCGCGCGCCGCGCTGCCGATGGCGTCCGACGTTCTCGCGCGCGCACACGAGCGCGGCCTCGACATCGGCGGGCTCCGCGAGCACATCGACCGGCGCGCGGCCAACGCGGCGCGCTTCCGCGACGCCTACGCGCGCTACTGCTGGCCCGTGGACGGGCTGGAGGGAGTGCGGATCGCGCCGTTCCAGGTGCTCGCCGCCGAGGGCCGCTCCCTGGCCACGGCACGCGACCACGACTGGCACATGGACGTGGCCGCCGGGCTCGCCGCCGCCGACCCCACCGGGCTGCTCCAGCGGACCGAGTCGGTCGTCGTGGACCTGGCGTCGCCGGAGTCGGAGGCCGCCGCGACCGAGTGGTGGGAGAAGCTCACCGCGTCGGGCGGGGAGGGGATGGTCGTCAAGCCGCTCGGCCCGCTCCCGGAGGGCACGAAGGTCCAGCCGGGCGTGAAGTGCCGGGGCCGGGAGTACCTGCGGATCATCTACGGGCCGGACTACACCGAGCCGGAGAACCTCGACCGGCTGCGCGGCAGGTCGCTCGGCCGCAAGCGGTCGCTGGCGATGCGCGAGCACGCCCTCGGAACCGAGGCGCTCGACCGGCTCGCCGCCGGGGAGCCGCTGTGGCGGGTCCACCAGGCCGTCTTCGCCGTGCTGGCCCTGGAGTCGGAGCCCGTCGACCCGCGCCTGTGACGGCCGCCGCCGCGGCCCGCCGCGCGCGCTTGCGCGGCCCATAGGGCCGGGAACGACCGCGGCCCGCCTCCCAGAGGGGCGGGCCGCGTGCGGGTCAGGTCGAGAAGAGCATGTGGAAAACGCCGCCGTGGTGGCCGTGGTGCCCGTGGTGGCCACCGTGGTGATGGTGGTGCACGGCCGCCGCCGGGGCGCCCCATCCGGGCGGCGGCGGAGCGGCCCGGTGCCGGGCCTCCATCTGGCTGAGGGCCTCGAGCTCGCCGTAGTCGAGGAAGATGCCCCGGCAGTTGTCACACTGCTCGATGTGGACGCCGCTGCGGTTGTAGGTCCGCATCAATCCATGACACTTAGGGCAGTGCATCGCCTTGTCGTCCTTCCGTTATGGATCCCCAGGTAGAGGCTAAACGTAGGGCGGGTTCCGCGCCACGTCACGCGGGCCGTCATGCCGCGCCCCCCGTCGCGGAGATTCTGCCGCAGGCGTCCACCATCGCCTGCTCCGGTCCGTCCAACGGGCGCTCATCCTCCCGTGCGGATATGACGCACGTGGCGGCGATCTGGATCGCCAGACTTCGCGCGGGCATGTCGAGGTGCGTCCAGGGGACGCCGGCGTCCGGCACCGCGGGGCCGCCGGCCTCGTCGTAGGCGTCGAGGAACCGCGCCCAATCGTCGGGGTGCAGGACGCCCGACAGGTACAGCGCCGCAGGGCGGGCGAGGTCCCACGCGGGGTCGCCCCTGCCGAGGTCCTCGATGTCTATCAGCCGCCAGCGGCCGTCTCGCGCGCGCACCATCTGGCCGAGATGCCAGTCGCCGTGAATGAGGCACTCCGCGCGCGCGGGACGCGCGTCGCCCGCTCCTTCACCGCGAATCCAGGCGGGCAGGGTCGCGAACGCGCGCCGCACCTCGTCCTCGGCAGGGCCGTCGCCGAGGCGCGCCACCTGCGTGGCCACGCGAGTGGGACGTCCCCAGGACGGTGCGTCCGCCGGTATGGGCGTGGAGTGGAGCGCCGCCAGAAGCCGTCCGGCGTCCTCCCACGGAAGTTCCTCGTGGGGATCCACCGGCTCCCCGTACGCGGAGAGCGTCACCGTACGGCCGTCCACGATCGACGGCGGACCGAGCGGCCCCAGCAGGAGGTCCGGCAGGGACGCCGCCACCTTGATGCGTTCGAGGAACGGCTCCCCGTAGTCGCGGCCGGGCTGATGCGCCTTCACCACGACGTCGCCCACCCGCACGACCAGCACGCCGTGACGGTCGTACAGCGTCTCCGGATCGAGCGGCGCGTCCGAAGCGCGCGCGGCGACGCGGGACGAGTCACGCCCGATCTCGACGAGCCGGGCGAAGAGCTCCGGCGGGGCGGTCTCGGTCTCCACGGGGACAGTCAACCACCCGGCGGGCGCCCCCTACGCCGGAGAATTCACCGATTCGTCGCGCAGCTTGCGCCGCACGACCTTCCCCAGCACGTTCCGCGGCAGCTCCGTGCGCGGGCGGAACTCGGCGGGCACCTTGTAGTGCGAGAGGTAGCGCTCGCAGTGCCGCCGCAGCTCGTCCGCGGAGAACGGGTAGGCGGGGTGCTCCACCACGTGCGCGATGACGCGCTCCCCGCGCCGCTCGTCCGGCCCGCCGACCACGGCGCAGTCGTACACGGCGGGATGGCGCCGCAGGACCTTCTCCACCTCGGACGGGAAGACGCTGAAGCCGCTCACCTTGATCATGTCCCGCTGCCGTTCGAGGATCGTGATGAACCCGTCCTCGTCCATCACCGCGATGTCGCCCGTGCGGAGCCAGCCCTTGGACAGGGCCTGCGCGGTGGCCAGCGGCGCGTTCCAGTAGCCCGCGAACACCTGGGGGCCGCGCACCACCAGCTCGCCGACCTCCCCGGGAGGCAGGTCCCGCGTCGGCTCGTCGACGTCCACGATGACGGCGTCCGTCATCGGCAGCGGCAGCCCCACGGTCGTGTTCCGGGCGCCGCCGCCCAGCGGGTTGCCGGTGACGGCGGGAGACGCCTCCGTCAGCCCGTAGCACTGGATCAGCCCGCGCGCCCCCAGCTCCTCGAAGCGGTCGAGCGTCCGCTGCCCCAGCGCCATCGCGCCGCAGATGTACACGCGCAGCGACCGCAGGTCCGACGGCCGGAACCGCGGGCTGTCCAGCACCTGCTCGTAAAGCGTCGGCACACCGGGGAACACCGTCGGACGGTACTTGCGGATGGCGCGCAGCACCCGGTCGCGGTCGAAGCGCGGGAGCAGCACCACCGCGCCCGCCGTCATCACCGGCGCGATGAGGCAGCTCATCAGGCCGAACGAATGGAACAGCGGCAGCACCCCGAGCGTCACGTCCTGCCCCTCGCGCCCGCCGACGTCCCAGGCGTGCTGCTGGCACGCGTTGGCGACAAGGTTGCGGTGCGTCAGCATGGCGCCCTTGGGGCGCCCCTCGGTCCCGCCCGTGTACTGGATGGCCGCCAGGTCCCGCGACGGTTCCACCGGAAGCTGCCGCACCTGCCGCTGCGGGATCCGCTGCAGCTCCTTGAACGGGACGACGCCCGCGTCGTCGGGCACGTCCGCGGTGATGGCCGCGCGGCGCCGCTGCGTCTGCACCAGCGGGAGCCGCAGCACGGCGCGCCTGGCCGGCGGCAGGTAGTCGACGAGCGAGGTGACGACGACGTGCTCCAGCCGCAGCCGGTGCCGCACCGCCCGCACCGTCGAGTAGGAACGATCCAGCACGACGGCGACCCGGGCGTCGCAGTCGGCGAGCTGGTGGAGCATCTCCTCCTCGGTGTACAGCGGGTTGTGCTGGACGGCGATCGCGCCCCTGCGCAGCACCCCGAAGAACGCGATCACCGCCTGCGGGCAGTTCGGCAGGATCAGCGCGACCCGGTCGCCGGGCTGCACGCCGAGCCGGTGCAGCCCGTCGGCGAACCGGTCCGCCGCGTCCCGCAGCTCCCGGTAGTCGAGCCGCCGCCCGAAGAAGACCAGCGCGGTCCGCCGCGGGTACCGCTCCGCGGCGTCGTCGAGCAGCCGCGTGACGGGGACGTCCGGGATCTCGATGTCGGTGGGAACCCCCGGCTGATACCTCCGCCGCCACGGGAGTGATCTTTGTGACGAGGGCCACATAATCGAGAATTCAACCACGACCCGCCCGATCCCGGAACTCGCCGCCGGACGCTTGGGGCGCCGTCCGCCGGGTAGGGGCATCGACCGGGATCGGAGAGGGGGAACGATGCTCGCGGAAACGGCCAGCCTGACCTTCGTCGGGAACGCGACGACGATCATCCGGTACGGCGGCGTCACGCTGCTGACCGACCCGAACTTCCTGCGCCGGGGCGAGCGCGCCGACCTCGGCTACGGCATCACCAGCAGGCGGGTGAAGGACCCGGCGATCTCGGTGGACGAGCTGCCCGAGCTCGACGGCGTGGTGCTGTCCCACCTGCACGGCGACCACTGGGACCCGGTGGCCGAGCGGCACCTCGACCGGGGGCTGCCGATCCTCACCACCGCGGCGGCGGCGCGCGCGCTGAACAGCCGCGGGTTCCGCGCGGCGGAGGGGATGCGGACCTGGGAGACCGAGAGCGTCGCCAAGGGCGACCACTCGATCAGGATCACCGCGCTGCCCGGCCGGCACGCGCCCGGACCGCTGAGCCGCCTCCTGCCGCCCGTCATGGGGTCGCTGCTGGAGTTCGGCCCGCCGGAGGGCGAGCCGAGGTTCCGGCTGTGCATCAGCGGCGACACGCTCATGTACGACGAGATCGCCGAGATCCGCCGCCGGTTCCCCGGCATCGACGCGGGCGTCGTCCATCTCGGCGGCACCCGGCTGCTCGGGCTGCTCACCGTCACCATGGACGGGCGCCAGGGCGCGCAGTGGCTGGAGACCACCGGCTGCGCGACCGCCGTCCCCGTCCACTACGACGACTACACGGTGATGAAGTCGCCGCTCTCGGACTTCGACAAGGAGGTGGGGCGGCGCGGGATGGCCGCCCGCGTGCGCCATGTCGAGCGCGGCGGCACCATCACGATCGGACCGGCGGCGAGCCGGACCCCGTCGCCCGCGCCGCACCCGGCGCGCTGACGGCCCGGCCCGGCCCGGCGGCACGCCGCGCCGTCAGCGGGTCCAGCCCTCGGAGGCGGTCACCGTCCGGGACTCCGGCGCCGGGGCCTCGACGGCGCGCGCCTCGTACGCGGTGGACAGCACGATGTGGGAGTTCATCTCGCCGTGCTCGCCGAGCCGCTCCAGCAGCCCTTCGAGGTGCGGCATGGACGCGACCCGCACCTTGAGCAACGAGCACCAGTTCCCGCTGAGCTTGTGCACCTCGGTGACCTCGGGCAGGTCCTCGGCGGTGGTCGTCTTCAGCAGGCAACGGCCGAGGGCGCAGCGCATCTGCACGAACGCGGTGAGCGGCCGGCCGACGCGGGCCGGGTCGATCCGCGCCTGGTAGCCGGTGATCACCCCGGACTCCTCCAGCCGCCGGACCCGCTCGGCCACCGCGGGCGCCGACAGGTTGACGCGGGCCGCGAGCCGGTTGAACGACAGCCGCCCGTCGCGCTGGAGTTCGGCGATGATGCGCCAGTCCGTCCGGTCGAGCTCCCGATCCATCCGCAAGGCTCCTTTCCGGAATCGGCTTCCGAACGCCAGGTGGCGCGGAGCGAACACCATAGATCGTCCATTCATCCCGGCGCAGGACCTTTCTAGCGTCGAGGGCATGGATCAGACCCTCACCGCGCGCCCCGCACGGGCGCGCCCGATGGCGGCGCTGTGCGCGGGGACCGCCCTCATGAACGCGGCGATGTCGATGGCGAGCGCGGCGGGCACGCTGGCCGCCGCGGACCGGCTCGGCACCGGCTGGGGCGGCGTCCCCGCCACCGCCGGGATCGTCGGCACGGGGGTGGGCGCGCTCGCGCTGACCCGCGCGGCGCGCCGCCTCGGCCGCCGCGCGGTGCTGGCCGGCGGGTACCTCGCCGCCGCGGCCGGCGCCTTCCTGGCCGCCGCCGGCGTCGCGCGCGGCGACCTGGCCGCCCTCTGCGCCGGGATGGCGATGCTCGGCCTCGGCAACGCCGGCGCGCAGCTCTCGCGGTACGCGGCGGCCGACCTGTACCCGCCGGGACGGCGGGGCTCCGCGATCGGCGTCGTCGTCTGGTCCGCCGCCGTCGGCGCGGTCGGCGGGCCGCTGCTGCTCGACCCGTCCGGCGGCCTCGCGCACGCGCTCGGCCTCCCGCACCTCGCGGGGCCCTTCCTCGCAGCGGTCCCCGCCACCGCCGCCGCCGCGCTCGCGATGGCGACGTCCGCCCCCGAGGCGCCCGGCACCGGCGCGCCGGAGCCCGGTGCCCGCGTCCCGCTGCGGGTCCTGCTCCAGGGGCCGGTGACGCGGCCCGCGCTGGTGGTGATGGTGACGGCGCAGGTCGTCATGGTCGCGGTGATGACGGCGGCGCCGGTGGCGATGCGGATGGACGGCGACGGGCTCGGCATGGTCGGGATGACGCTGTCGGCGCACACGCTGGGGATGTTCGCGCTGTCGCCGGTGACGGGGCGGCTGGTCGACCGGTACGGGGCGCGTCCGGTGATGCTCGCCGGCGTCGCGGCGCTGGCCGCGTCGGCGGGCCTCGCGGCGGCCGGCGGCGGCGCCTGGACGCGCACCGCGGCGCTGTTCGGACTCGGCTACGCGTGGAACCTGTGCTTCGTCGGCGGCAGCGGACGGCTCGCCGGCGAACTGCCCGAGCCCGCGCGCGCTGACGTCGAGGGCACGGTGGACGCGGCCGTGTGGACGATCGCCGCCGTGGCCGGGCTGGCGTCCACCGTCATCATGTCCGCGGCCGGGTACGGGGCGCTCGGCGGGACGTTCTGCGTCCTGGCGGTGCTGGCGTCGGCGGCGCTCCGGCGTCCCGCGCGCGCTTAGCGGCGCGGGTCGCGCGTCAGGGGTTCGGGACGGCGGTGCGGGCGCCCTCGATGCGGCCCCGGACGAGGCGCGGGTGGAAGTAGCTGATCGGGACGCGGGTTCCGCCGGACACGCAGAAGATCTGGAAGCCGTTGCGGCCGTCCTCGTCGGGGACGGAGAAGTCCTCCGGGGTGAACACGCCCTCCTCGGCCATCAGCACGAACCAGCGCCCGAGGTCGAACTCGTCGGGGAACGCCTCCAGGCCCGTGCCGCGGCGGCCCAGCGTGTAGCGGACCTCGTAGGAGCAGCCGTCCGGCGGGAACGTCATGTGCGGCGCGTCCACGTCCACCACCTCCCCGGAGCCTCATCCTAGGCGCTGCGCCGCGGGGCGAGGGGCCCGCTTGCGAGTTCGCCGGCGCGCGCGGAGGTCAGCGGAGCAGGAGTCGTCCGTCGACGCGGGCGCGGTGCGTGCCCGGCGTGTGGCCGAACGTGCGGCGGAACGCGTCGATGAACGCGCTGGCGGACGCCCACCCCGACCGGTGCGCCACGGTCGTCACCGGGAGGCCCTCGGCGAGCAGGACCATGGCGTGGTGCAGGCGCAGCTGGGCGCGCCACTGCGGGAAGGTCATGCCGAGCTCGGCGCGGAACAGCCGGGTGAGGGTGCGCTCGCCGGCTCCAGCGCGCGCGCCGAGCTCCCCGAGCGTCCGGTCGTCGGCGGGGTCGTCGCAGAGCATCCGGCACACGGCGGCGAGGCGCGGGTCCCGCGCGGAGGGGACGTAGTCGGCGTATCGGGGGGCGCGGGCGACGCGGTCGAGCAGGACGTCCCGCAGCCGCAGCCATTCGGCGCCGTCCCGCTCTGCGGCGGGCGCGCCGGTGCAGGCCACGATCAGCTCGCGCAGCAGCGCGTCCACCCCCAGGACGGCGGGACGGGCAAGGCCGAGCGGGTCGCGGGCCGCCGGGATCCCGACGAGCCGCAGGTCGGCGCCGCCGAACGAGCGGTGCTCGTGGACGGTCCCGGCGGGGATCCACAGCGCCCGGGCGGGCGACGCGAGCCAGATCCCGGCGTCGGTCGTGACCGACAGGACGCCGGAGACGGCGTAGGCGAGCTGGTGGTCGTCGTGGCGGTGCGCGTCGATCTCGCCGCCGGGCGGCAGCGGCCGCAGGCCCGTACTCGCGCGCGGGGTGTGGCGGGTCACCGGCTCAGGGTACGCACGGGCACCGACAAGGCGGTCCATCGACACAAGTTGGCCAAATATCGGAAGCGTGACAGGAGCGCCGGGAGCGAGGCTGCCGGTATGAACCGCAGAGGCCCCGTCGCGCTGCTGTCGGCCGGACACGCCTGCGTCGACGTCTACCAGGGCGCCGTGCCCGCGATCGTCCCGTTCCTCGTCACCGGGCGGCACTACAGCTACGTCGCCGCGTCCGGGATCGTGCTCGCCGCCACGCTGCTGTCCTCCGTCGTCCAGCCCGCGTTCGGGATGCTCACCGACCGCTGGGCGATGCCGTGGCTCGTGCCCGCCGCGACGGGCGTCGCCGGCCTCGGCGTCGCCCTGTCCGGCGTGTCCGACGCGTACGCCCTGACCTGGGCCGCGATCGCGCTGTCCGGGCTCGGCGTGGCCGCCTACCACCCCGAGTCGGCGCGGGTCGCGCGGGCCCTGACCGGTGGCGACCACGCCGGGATGAGCTGGTTCTCGCTGGGCGGCAACCTCGGCTTCGCCGCCGCCCCGCTGCTGGTCACGCCCGTCCTCGCGGCGGGCGGCCTGCACGCCACGCCGTGGCTCGCGGCACCGGCCGCCCTCGGAACGGCGCTCAGCCTCACCGCGATGCGCCGCCGCACGTCCGGCGCGGCCGCGAAGAAGAGCGCGGCGGACGGCCGGGACGACCGGCCGATGTTCGTCCGGCTCTCCCTGGTCGTGCTGTGCCGCTCGGTCGTCTTCTTCGGCCTCAGCACCCTGCTCGCCGTCGTCGCGCGGCAGCGGACCGGCGGCGGCGCGGACGCCGGGGCGGTCGCCCTGTTCGTGCTGTTCGCCGGCGGCGCCGTCGGGACGGTCCTCGGCGGGCGGCTCGCCGGGACGCTCGGCCGCGTGCGGACGCTGCGCGCGTCCTACCTGCTCGCGGTCCCGGCCGTCGCGGGCGTCGCGCTCGCCCCCTCGTACACGATCTACGCGTTCGTCGCGCTCACCGCGATCGCCCTCTACGCCCCGTTCTCGATCCAGGTGACGCTCGGCCAGGACTACCTGCCGCGCCGCGTCGGCACCGCCAGCGGCGTCACCCTCGGCCTCGCCGTCAGCGCGGGCGGCGTCGCCGGCCCCGCCGTGGGCGCGCTCGCCGACGCCGCGTCCCCGCGCGCCGCGCTGCTCCCGCTGATCGCCGTCCCCGCCGCCGCCTGGCTCCTCGCCCGGCGCCTCCAGGAACCCGCCCCCCTCGAAACCCCCGCCATCGCCCCCGACACCCCCCGCCCCTCACTCCACCGTTAGCTCTTCCTTAAAGACGGCATAAGGGCGGCGACGGGCGGGCGGAGCGGTGCGAAGTTCGTTGCGTGGCACTGCGAATGGGCAAGCACACCGGTTCGTTCGCCCCCGGCGCACCGGGGGAGCGGACGCGCTCCGCGGCGGTCGCCCGGGCCTTCCAGGCGCTGCCGTCGGCGCACCGCGAGATCCTCACCGAGACGGTCTTCCGGGAGCGCTCGGTCAACGAGGCCGCCGCCCTGCTGGGCGTGCCGGTCGATGTGGTCAAGGTCCGCGTCTACCAGGCGCTGCGCGCGCTGCACGCGATCCTGGGCGCGCCCGTCACCCGGTGACCGGGACGGTCATGTGGTGGCGAGGTCGCGGACGATCTTCGCGAACGACCGCACCAGCGGGCCGTCCGCGCCGTCCGCCCAGGCGAGCGCGACCCGCAGCGGCTCCACGCCGGTGAGCGGCACCCACACCATGCCCGGCCGCGTGTAGTACCGGGCCATGCTGGACGGCGCGAAGCAGATCGCGACGCCCTCGGCGACCTGCTCCAGCATCTCCTCGACGTTGTCGTTGGTCGGCCCCCACCGCGGCTCCGACCCGTCCGGGCGCGGGTTGACCGCCCACCAGTCCACCCACTCGCGCGGCGCCCGCTCCGTCCACATCAGCGGCTCGTCGCCGACGTCGAGGATGCCGACCGCCTCGCTCCCGGCGAGCCGGTGGCCGGACGGGAGCCCGACGATCCGCGGCTCGGTGTGCACGACCTCGGCGCGCAGGCCGGACAGGTCGGCGGGCAGCCACACGAACGCCACGTCCACGTCCCCGGACCGCAGCGCGTCCGCCTCGCCGCCCCAGTCGAACCGCTTGGGCTCCACGCGGACGCCGGGATGGGCGCGGGCGAACGCGGCCCGCGCCCGGGTGGTCAGCTCCCCGGCGCCGGTCGCCTCGAACCCGACGCGCAGCACCCCGTCCTGGCCGCGCCGGTGCCGCTCCGCCGCCGCGGCGACCCGGTCGGCCTGCCGGACCGTCCGGCGGGCCTCGGCGACGACGTCGGCCCCGGCGGCCGTGGCGGTGACCCCGCCGGCGTGCCGGTCGAACAGCCGCACCCCGAGCTCGGACTCCAGCCGGCGCAGCGCGTACGACAGCGCCGGCTGGCTGACGAACAGCGACTCGGCGGCCCGGCCGAGGTTCCCGGCGTCCGCGATCGCGACCAGGTAGCGCAGTTGCCGCAGCTCCATGCTGCGATGATAAAGGCTCTTTATCGCTCATGTTGATCTCTGTCTTGGACGCCGCCCCGCCGCGGCTGCGATAAACGGAGCATGACGAACACGACTGAGAACGAGAACGGCACGGCGAGCGGGCGGGTCTGGCTGATCACCGGGGCGACCTCGGGGTTCGGGCGGGCGATCGCGGAGGCGGCGCTCGCCGCAGGCGACACCGTCGTCGCGGCGGCGCGCCGCCCGCAGGCACTGGACGACCTCGCCGGCCGGTACCCCGGCCGCGTGAACGCGGTCGCGCTGGACGTCACCGACCACGGCCGGATCGCGGACGTGGTGGCCGACGTGCTGCTGTGGCACGGCCGGATCGACGTCCTGGTGAACAACGCCGGGCGCGGCCTGGTCGGCGCGGTGGAGGAGACCACCGACCGGGAGTTGCGCGACCTGATGGACCTGCACTTCTTCGGCCCCGCCGCGCTGACGCGCGCGGTGCTGCCGCACATGCGCGCGCAGGGCTCCGGCGCGATCGTGCAGCTGACGAGCCAGGGCGGCCGGCTGTCCTTCCCGGGCGTCGGCGGCTACTCGGCCACCAAGTTCGCGCTGGAAGGGCTGACGGAGGCGCTCGCGGGCGAGGTCGCGCCGTTCGGGATCAAGGTGATGATCGTGGAGCCGGGCGCGTTCCGGACGTCGTTCGCGGGCGGCGGGCTGCTGATGGCCGACGAGATGCCGGAGTACGCCGACACGGTCGGCCGCGTGCGCAAGGGCCTGCCGGACAGCGACGGCAAGCAGCCGGGCGACCCCGCCAAGGCCGCCGCCGCCATCCTCACCGCGCTGGACGCCGAGGACACGCCGCTGCGGCTGCCGCTCGGCAGCGACGCCGCCGACGCTGTCGCCGCGAGCCTCGACGGCCTCCGGAAGGAGTTCACCGCCTGGGAGCCGCTGATCCGCAGCACCGATTTCGACGAGTAGCGGGAACGGGGCGGCCCGCACCGAGCGGGCCGCCCCGATAAAGGAGTTGCCGCAAGGGAACCGTTCCGGCACTATGGACATCGAACGGAACGAGGCCGGAAGGGAGAGGGAAAGATGCGCCGACACCGAATGCATCGCAGCAGCCACTCCGGCCTCGGGAGCCGCCGCGGGACGTGACCATCGCGTCCCGCCGCCGACCGCCCGAGCAGAACGGGCGGTCTTTTTCTTTTCCCGCACGATACCCCCACGTTCTTCCGGAGGGTTGGCCGAGCGGAAAGGCAGCGGCTTGCTAAGCCGTGGTCAGGGGTCACCCTGCGCGAGTTCGAATCTCGCACCCTCCGCGCAGGCTGGGCAGGGATGCTGGTGCATCCGGCGGCCTCATAAGCCGCATCAGGCAGGTTCGATTCCTGCGCCCAGTACGCACGACAAATGAATATCGAGTCTCCGTGGCGCAGAGGAGAGCGCGCCGGGTTGCGGACCCGGAGGGCGCAGGTTCGATTCCTGCCGGAGACACGGCGTCCGTGGTGTGGTGGTCTGCACGCCAGGTTGTGGTCCTGGAGGTCCTCGGTTCGATCCCGGGCGGTCGCCCTTAACAAGAAATATCGAGATTGGTCGGGCGGCGGCCGGCAGATATTGCCGGCCGCTTGCGCCCGCTTGCGCCGGAATTGGCCGTCGCCGGAAAAACCTTCCTCATGGACTGCTCCTGCGTGCGGGCGGCCCGGGTGCGGCTGCTCGCCCTCGGCCTGCCGGCGCTGCTCGCCCTCGGCTCGCCGTCCGTGCCCGCGCTGGCCGCCGGTCCGGAGCGCGCGGCCGCCGCCCCGTACCTCGATCCCGCGCTGCCCGTCGCGGCCCGCGTCGACGACCTGCTCTCCCGGATGAGCCTGGACGACAAGCTCGGGCAGATGACGCAGCCCGAACGCCGGTACATCACCCCGGAGGAGGTCGGGAGGTACCGGATCGGGTCGGTCATGTCGGCGGGCGGTTCGGCGCCGTCCCCGAACACGGCGAAGAGCTGGGCGGACATGGACGACGCGTTCCAGAAGGGCGCGCTGTCGGCCCCGCTGCGCATCCCGATGCTGTACGGGGTGGACGCGGTGCACGGCGACAACAACGTGGTCGGCGCGACGATCTTCCCGCACGCCATCGGGCTCGGCGCCTCGCGCGATCCGGAGCTCGTCCGGGAGATCGGGGCGGCGACGGCCGAGGAGATGGCCGCGACCGGAGCGGACTGGGACTTCGCGCCCTGCCTGTGCGTCGCCCGCGACGACCGCTGGGGACGCACATACGAGTCGTTCGGCGAGGTCCCGGAGCTGCCGTCCGCCATGACCTCGCTCATCGACGGGCTCCAGGGCGCGAAGCCGGGCGGCCCCGCGTCGGTCCTCGCCACGGCGAAGCACTTCGTCGGCGACGGCGGCACCGAGGGCGGCCGGGACCGCGGCGACGCGCGGATCTCCGAGGAGGAGCTGCGGGCGGTGCACCTGCCGCCGTTCCGGGAGGCCGTCCGGCGCGGCGTCGGGTCGGTGATGGTGTCCTACAGCTCGTGGAACGGCGTGAAGATGCACGCGAACCGGTACCTGATCACCGGGGTGCTGAAGGGCGAGCTCGGCTTCGGGGGCTTCGTCGTGTCCGACTACCAGGGCGTCGACCGGATCGACGGCAAGGCGGGCATGACGAGGGACGAGATCGCGAAGGCGGTCAACGCCGGGATCGACATGGTCATGGTGCCGGAGAAGTGGAAGGACTTCATCGCGGGCCTGCGCGCCGAGGTGGAGGACGGGACGGTCCCGATGGCGCGCGTCGACGACGCCAACCGCCGCATCCTGACGCAGAAGATGAGGTTCGGGCTGTTCGAGCGGCCGATGGCCGACCGGAGCCTCCTGAAGACGGTCGGGAGCGCCGCGCACCGCGCGCTCGCCCGCCGCGCCGTCGCCGAGTCGCAGGTGCTGCTGAAGAACGACGGCGTCCTGCCGCTGCGCCGCGACGGGAAGATCTTCGTCGCGGGGCGCAGCGCCGACGACATCGGCATGCAGTCCGGCGGCTGGACGGTGACGTGGCAGGGATCGCCGGGCCGGACGACGCCCGGGACGACGATCCTGGAGGGCATCAGGCAAGTCGCGGGAGAGCGGGCGAAGGTCGGCTACGACCGGGACGGCAACGGGATCGACAAGTCCTACGACGCGGCGGTGGCCGTCGTCGGGGAGAAGCCGTACGCCGAGTACCACGGCGACCGGCCCGGCGGCCTCGCCCTCGACGAGGAGGACCTGGCGACCGTCGAGCGGCTGCGCGCCTCGGGCGTGCCGGTCGCCGTCGTCCTGGTGTCCGGGCGCCCGCTGGACGTCGCGTCCCGGCTCGGCGGCTGGAACGCGCTCGTCGCGTCGTGGCTGCCGGGCACCGAGGGAGCGGGCGTCGCCGACGTGCTGTTCGGCGACGCCCGGCCGTCCGGCAGGCTGCCGGTGACGTGGCCGCGCGACGGCGGCCAGGAGCCGGTCAACCGCGGCGACGGCAAGAAGCCGCTCTTCCCGTTCGGATACGGCCTCGCCTACGGCGGCTGAGGGACGCCGGGCCGGAGTATCGTGGGCGCCGTCCGGCCACTTGTGCAGGTGCCTTCCATAAGTAGGACGGCCTTGAGCCGCCGGCCCGCAGACCGCCGTCGGGGGGTGCCGTGTCCGAACACTCGCTGCACGGGGGCGACCTTTCGGTGCTGCGCCGCCTGAACTCCGCCGCCACCCTGCGGGAGCTGCGCGACGGCGGCGAGTCGACGCTGTCCGGGCTGGCCCGCCGGGTCGGGCTGTCGCGCCCCACCACCGAGGGCGTGCTCGGCGACCTGATCGGCCGCGGCCTGGTCGCCGAGGTCGCGCCGCGGCCCGGCAGCGGGCTCGGCCGGCCCGCCCGCCGCTACCGGTTCCGCGCCGAGGCCGGCCATGCCCTCGGCGTCGAGATCGACGCGCACCACGTCCGGCTGCTCCTCACGGACCTGTGCGGCGCGAACGTCGGCGGCCGCCGCGCGGAACTCGACACCTACGCCCGGCCGGACGTCCGCATCGCCGCCGTCCGCGCGGCCGTCAAGGAGTGCCTGGCCGAGGCCGGGATCGACCGGCGGTCGCTGCGGGCCGTCGCGATCGGCACCCCCGGCGTCGTCGGCCCCGACGGCACCGTCACCCGCTGCGCCGCCGTCCCCGGGTGGGAGGGCGTCGAGCTCGGCCGTGAACTCGGCCGGTCGTTCGCCTGCCCGGTGCTGGTGGAGAACGACGCCAACCTCGCGGCGATGGCCGAGCGGTGGTGCGGCACCGCCCGCGCGGCCGACGACGTCGTGTGCGTGCTCGCCGGGCTGCACACCGGCGCGGGCGCCCTGATCGGCGGGCGCCTGCACCGCGGCCGGTGGGGCGCCGCGGGCGAGATCGGGATGCTGCCCGAGCTGGGCCTGCGGAACACCACGGCCGTCCTGATCACCGGCGCAGAGCCCGGGCCCGCGGCGGCCGGGGCGGCGCTCGCGGGACTCGCCTCCGCCGGCCCCGCGCTGGAGGACGCCGCGCGCGTGCTCGCCGCGGCCGGGCGGCGGGACGCGGCGGCGCTGGAGGCGGTCGAACGGCTCGCCGCGCGGATGTCGCGCGGCATCGCCGCGATGGCCCTCGCCCTGGATCCGGAGATGATCGTCGTCGGCGGGCCGCTGGTCGGCGCGGGAGCGCCGCTGGTGGACGCGCTGCGCCGGCACGTGCCGCCGCTCTGCCTGAGCCCCGTCCGCATCGAGGCGTCCCGGCTGGGCGACGAGGCGATCGGGATCGGCGCCGTCCGGCTGGCCCTCGACCGCATCGACGAGGACCTCTTCCGCGTCGACCGGGCGCCCGCCGCGGCGGAGCCGCCCGGGCCGGCCGAGCCGTCCGGGGCTACGGAGCCAGGGGCGCGCTGAACGACCAGCCGCGCGCGAGCAGCGCGTCGGCGGCCTCGACGGCGGCGGCGAGCCGCTCCTCGTGCGGGCCGGTGACCACGATGTGCGGGAGGCCCCGCTTCTCCAGCTCCTCCCGGAACCGGTCCGACATCCAGGACCGGACCGACTCGCCGTCCCGCCAGCCGTCCTGCTCGAACGGCACGCCGTCCGGCGAGGTCAGGATCCACAGGTGGTGCGGGACCCGCTCGTGGACGGCCTCGACGTCCGGGGCGGGCGCGCCGAGGTACCGCTCGTGCCAGAGCGCGGTCGCGAACGCGTCGGTGTCGCAGACCAGCAGCGGCGAACCGGTGCGCGCGGCTGCGTCCTCCAGCGCGGCGTGCCGTTCGGCGATCGCGGTGAACTCGGCGGACTCCCAGCCCAGGCCGTCCAGCCACAGCGACGGGTCGCCCGCGGCGCGGCGCGCGGCGGCCAGCTTCTCCTCGGTGAAGGTGCGCCCGTACTCCGGGACCCACCGCGTCGCCGCCCACACCCCGCCGCGTCCGGCGTAGTGCGCGGCGAGCGCGCGCGCCAGCGTCGTCGTGCCGGTCGACTCGGCGCCGGTCACCACGACGCGGCGCGCCAGGTACGCGCGGACGGGCGGTGACAGCCACTCCCACGCCGCCACCGGGTCCGCGCGGACGGCGGTGCCGCTGACCGGGAACCGCTCGCGCGGCGGGTCCACCGGCACGTGGACGGCGGAGAACCGGGCGGCCAGCTCGGCGCCGTACGGCTCGGAGCTGAACACCGCGTCGACCGGCGGGACGGCCACGCCGAGCCCCGACCGCAGCGCGAGCCCCGCCCGGAACGCCGCGACGTGCGCCGACCAGATCTCGTCGGAGCCGTAGTCGATCTCGGCGTCGTCCACCGCCGGGACGATCTCCACGTGCGGCTGCGGGTGCGCCTCCCGCAGCCAGGCGGTGCGCAGGGCGAGCGGGACGCTCTCCACGGTGGACGCGGCGACGACCACCGTCACCCGGGCGCACGCCGCGGCGGCGGTGTCGATCAGGTGGTGGTGGCCCGCGTGCGGCGGGTAGAACTTGCCGATGACGAGCCCGTGCTCGTGGGTCATGCCGGCACCGCGGCCGTCCGCCGCCGGAGGTCGCGGCGCCAGGCGACCAGGCCCGCGACGCAGAGCGCGAGGAACAGCACGTACAGGGCGCCGGTCAGCTTCAGCTCCTTGTAGAAGTACAGCGGGATGTAGATCAGGTCGGCGGCGATCCACAGCCACCACGACTCCAGCAGCTTGCGGGACTGCCCGTAGGTCGCGACGAGCGACAGCGCGGTGGTCAGCGCGTCCCAGAACGGGACGGTGGAGTCCGTCCAGGCCGACAGCATCCAGGTCAGCAGCGCCGTCCCGGCCGCGCCGGCGACGGCGAGCCCGGCCCACTCGGTGCGCGCGGTGCGCCGGACGGGCAGCTCGTCGCGGCCGTCGCCGGCGTAGAGCCAGACCCACCACCCGTACAGCTGGAGGACGACGTAGACGACCTGGAGCCCGGCGTCGGCGTAGAGGCCGCCGTCCAGGAACACCAGGCCCAGCAGGACGACGTTGGCGATGCCGACCGGCCAGTTCAGGATGTTCTGCCGGACGACCAGCCAGACGTTGACCGCGCCGGTGGCGAAGCCGAGCAGCTCCGCCCACGTGGTGGGCACCGACCCGAGGTGGAACGCCGGATCGAGCAGGGGACCCAGCGGAACGTTCACGGCCATGGCGGCAATGATCACATGTCGTCAGAAAGACGACAAGTGGCGCGCGGCCCCGGTGACCTCCGCGATCACCGGGGCCGCGCGATCACCGGGGCCGCGCGCTCACCCTCGCGGCCGGGCCGTGCTCACGCCACGATCAGCAGCGGGTTCTGTAGCAGCTCGGCGAGGCGGGCGAGGAACTTCGCGGCCGTCGCGCCGTCGCAGGCGCGGTGGTCGACCGAGAGCGTCACCGCCATCCGCTTGCCCGGGACGACCTGCCCGTCGCGCACCACCGGCTCGTCGCGGACGGCGCCGACCGCGAGGATCGCGGCCTCCGGCGGGTTGATCACCGCGGAGAACGAGTCGACGCCGAACATGCCGAGGTTGCTGACGCTGAACGTGCCGCCGCTCATCTCCTGCGCGGACAGCTTCCCGTCCCGCGCCTTCCCCGCCAGCTCGCGGGTCTCCCGGCCGATCTGCGAGACGCTCTTGCGGTCGGCGTCCTTCACGACCGGGACGACCAGGCCGTCCGCCACGGCGACGGCGACGCCGACGTGCACCCGCTTGTGGAAGAGCAGGTTCTCCTCGGTGTAGGAGACGTTGACCTCGGGGTGCTCGCGCAGCGCCGTGGCCACCGCCTTCACGACCAGGTCGTTGACGCTGACCTTCGCCGGGGCCAGCGCCTCGTTGAGGGTGGCGCGGAACGCCAGCAGCGCCTCGGCGTCCACCTCCCGGTTGAGGTAGAAGTGCGGCGCGTTCCGCTTGCTCTCGGTGAGCCGCCGCGCCGCGACCTTGCGGAAGCGGTTGAGCGGGACGGCCTCGACGTCCGGGTCCTCGGCGGCCTGCGGCCGCGCGGCGGGCGCGGGCGCCTGGGCCGGAGCGGCGGCGGGCGCCGGGGCGGCGGGCGCCTCGGCGGCGGGCGCGGGCGCGGTGCCCGTGGCGCCGTCGCGGATCGCGGCCTCGATGTCGGCGCGGACGATGCGCCCGCCCGGCCCGGACCCGGTCAGCGTCGCGAGGTCGAGGCCGTGGTCGCGGGCCAGCCGGCGCGCCAGCGGCGACGACGGCGGGCGGGACGCGCCGGTCCGGCGCTCGGCCGGCGCCGGATGCGCCGGGGCGGGTGCCGCGGCGGGCGCGGCGGCCTGCACGGGCTCCGGGGCCGGCTCCGGCGCGGCGGCGGGCTGCGCGGGCGCGGCCGCCGCCGCGGGGGCCGGAGCGGGTGCGGCGGCCGGGGCGGGCGCCGGCTCGGCCGCCGCCGCCTCGGTGCCCGCGCCGCCCTTCGGGGCGATCACCGCGATCGGCGCGCCGATCGCGGCGGTCTCGCCCTCGCCGACGAGGATCTTCTCGAGCACGCCGGCCTCGTAGGCCTCGTACTCCATGACCGCCTTGTCGGTCTCGATGTCCACCAGGACGTCGCCGACCGCCACCTCGTCGCCCGGCTGCTTCTGCCAGGAGCTGATGACGCCCTCCTCCATGGTGTCGGAGAGGCGCGGCATGAGGATCTCGGTCATCGGGCGGGCTCCAGCATCGTCGGCGGGGGTGTGGGGGTCGTCCCCCTCGGGATACGGCCGGTCGCGCGGAGCGTGTCGCGGACGGCGGTGAGCAGGGAGTCGGCGGACGGCAGCGCCGCCGACTCCAGGGACTTGGCGTAGGGCAGCGGCACCTCCGCCATCGCGACGCGGCGGACCGGCGCGTCCAGCCAGTCGAAGGCGCCCTCCTGGATCGTCGCGGCGATCTCCGCGCCGATCCCGTAGGTCAGCCAGTCGTCCTCGGCGACGACCGCGCAGCCGGTCTTGCGGACCGACTCGACGATCGTCGCGCGGTCCAGCGGGCGCAGGCTGCGCAGGTCCACGACCTCGGCGGAGACGCCCTCGGCGGCGAGGGTCTCGGCGACCTCGGAGGCGACCCGCGCCATCCGCGAGTAGCCGATGATCGTGATGTCGGTGCCGGGGCGGGTGACGGCGGCGCGGCCGATCTCGGCCGGCTCGATCTCCTCGACCGGGGCCGGCAGCTCGCCCTTGGTGTTGTAGAGGGCGAGGTTCTCCAGGAACAGCACCGGGTCGTCGTCGCGGATCGCGGCCTTCAGCATGGCCGACGCCTCGGCTGGCGTGCTCGGCGCGACGACCTTCAGGCCGGGGATGAACGAGTAGAACAGCTCGACGTTCTGCGAGTGGGTGGCGCCGAGCTGCTGGCCGCCGCCGCCCGGCGTGCGGATCACCATCGGCACGCTGGCCTGGCCGCCGAACATGCCGTAGATCTTGGCGGCGTGGTTGACGATCTGGTCCAGCGCGAGCAGCGAGAAGTTGATCGTCATGATCTCCACGACGGGGCGCAGGCCGAGCATCGCGGCGCCGATCGCGGCGCCGACGAAGCCCTCCTCGGCGATCGGGGTGTCCCGGACGCGTTTCGGCCCGAACTCCTTCAGCAGCCCCTCGGTGATCTTGTAGGAGCCCTCGAAGAGCCCGATCTCCTCGCCCATCAGGAAGACGTTCTCGTCGCGGAGCATCTCCGCGCGCAGCGTGTCCCGGAGCGCCTGGCGGTAAGTGACGGGTGCCATCAGCGTGCTCCTCAGGAACTGAATACCGGGTCGGCGGGCAGGCGGCGCAGCTCGCCCGGGACGGGGGTGGCGTAGGTGTAGTCGAACAGCGTGGAGACCTCGGGGGCCGGGCTCTCGTCGGCGAACGCGGCGGCGGCGTCGATCGCGGCGGTGACCTCCGCGTCGAGGCGGTCGCGCTCGTCGTGCGACAGGATCCCCGCCTCCTCCAGCTCCAGCGCCATCCGGGCGAGGGGGTCGGCGGCCTTCAGGGCCTCCTTCTCCTCCTTGGACCGGTAGCGGGCCGGGTCGACGACCGAGTGGCCCTTGAGCCGGGGGCTGGTGGTCTCCAGCAGGTAGGGCTTGCTCTCGCTGCGGGCGCGCTCCACGGCGTGGCGCGCGGCGTCCCGCACGGCGACGACGTCGGTGCCGTCCACCCGGACGCTCTCCATCCGGTAGGCGGCGCCGCGCCGGTACAGCTCGGGCTCGGCGGCGGAGTGCTCCACGGTGGTGCCCATGCCCAGCCCGTTGTTGATCACTACGAAGACGACCGGGAGGTCCCAGAGGCCGGCGATGTTCAGCGACTCGTGGAACGCGCCGATCGCGGTGGTCCCGTCGCCCATGTGGCACATCACGACCTCGTCGCCGCCCTTGTAGGAGACGGCGAGGGCGGCGCCGGCCGCGAGCGGGACCTGCCCGCCGACGATGCCGTACCCGCCGAGCAGCCGCGCCTCGGCGTCGAACAGGTGCATGGACCCGCCCCAGCCCTTGGAGACGCCGGTGGAGCGCCCGTAGAGCTCGGCCATCACGCGCTCGGCGGAGATGCCCTTGGCGAGGGCGTAGCCGTGCTCGCGGTAGTTGGTGAACAGGTAGTCGGTGGGGCGCAGCGCGGCCATCAGGCCGACGACGGTCGCCTCCTCGCCGAGGTTCAGGTGGCAGTAGCCCCCGATCTTGGCCTCGGTGTAGGCGCGGGCGGCCCGCTCCTCGAAGCGGCGGATCAGCAGCATCTGGCGGTAGTACGCCACCAGCGTCTCGGCGCTCTCCGCCGGGGCGTCCGGGGCGGCGCCGTCGACGGCGGGCTCGCTCGCGGCGCCGTTGCCCGCCGGAGCGGCGGCCGGCCCGGAGGCCTTGGTGCCGCGCGCTCTCCGGGTCGTGCGAGCCGGAGCGGCCTTGGTAGCTGACCGGGTGGTCTCAGCCATCGGCGACCTTCCTAAGTCCGGGGGAACGCCGTAGGATCGCCACGACGCTCACCGATCATCATTGATCAATGATCGATCATATTCGAGTCTATCTCCTCCGGCGTCAAGACTCACTTACCGTCGCCCCGTCTAATATTGGCTCCCGTGAACACGCCCGTCCCCGCCCAGCTGCTGCGCACCGGGCTCGCCGACCAGATCCGCGAGTTCATCGTGGAGGGCATCAGCGCGGGCCGGTGGGAGCCGGGCGAGCGCATCGTCGAGCGCCGCATCGCCACCGAGCTCGGCGTCAGCCAGGGGCCGGTGCGCGAGGCGCTGCGGCAGCTGGAGGCGCAGCGGCTGATCGAGTCGCTGCCGAACCGGGGCGCCCGCGTCCGCGAGTTCACCGAGCAGGACCTCGCCGAGATCTTCCCCGTCCGCGCCGGGCTGGAGCGCACCGCCGCCGAGCTCGGCATGGCGCGGATCAGCGGCTGCCTGGACGCGCTGGAGGAGCGCAACCGGCAGCTGAGCGAGGCGGCGCGCGAGGGCGACCTGCACGAGCAGATGCGGCTCAGCATCGCCTTCCACCGCGAGATCGTCGAGGCGGCCGGGAACCGGCTGCTGTTCTCGGTGTGGGAGGGCCTCGGCATCGAGCTGTGGACGACCCTGTCGCTGCGGCTGCACCACACCGAGATCTACTCCAAGTCGGCCGAGCACGCCGAGCTGATCGAGGCGTTCCGCCGCCGCGACCCGCAGGCCCCGCAGCTGCTGCACGACCACGTCATGAACTACGCGCCCTGAGGCGCCCGCGCGCGGTCCCGGCACGTCTCCCTCCGCCTCGCGGCGGGGGTCACTCCTGCTCGCGGTAGGCCTTGGTGAGCTGCGCCTCCGCGTCGTCGAGATAGGAGCGCAGCTCCGCCTCGGCGGCCGCGGCGTCGCCCCGCTCCAGCAGGTCGTAGAGCCGCCGGTTGCGGGCCAGGTACGGCTCGTGGAACTCGCGCGGCGACCCCATCTCGTGGAAGACCAGGCGCATCTCGGCCAGCAGGTGCCGGATCATCTCGTCCACCCGGGGGCTGCCGACCAGCGCGGCGAGCGCCTGGTGGAAGCGGATGTCGGCGGTGCCGACCTGCGCCCAGCGCCCGCCGGCGGCGGCGTGCTCGCCGTCGGCCACGGCCGCCTCCACCCGGGCGAGCGCCTCGCGCGGCGCGGACGGCGCGCACCGCACGCCCTCGCACTCCAGGATGCGGCGGACCCGGTACAGGTCGGCGAGCCCTTCGGCGGTGACGCGGCGGACGAACACGCCCCGGTTGAACTCGTGCACGAGCAGCCGCTCGTTGATGAGCAGCCGGAACGCCTCGCGGATGGTGTTGCGGGAGACCTTGGCGGCGCGGCCGAGGTCCTCCTCGGGGATCCGGTCGCCGGGCGCGAGGCGCCCGTCGGTGATCTGCTCGCGCAGCAGGTGGGCGACGCGGTCCGCGGTGCTGAGCCGGCCGATGTCGTCCCGCGCCGCAGCGATGTTCTCCAGCCACGACTCCTGCGCCGGCATCGGCCCGTCCTCCCCGCGGTGGCGCGGCGCCGCGGGGGCGCGCGCGTGACTCGTACGGCACCACCGTATCCCCTCTCCGAGAGGATTCATCAACAAGGGGATTGAAGGATTGTTGAACAATCCTTACCCTGGCGGAAAGCCGACACCCCGGAAGGGGCAGCCATGACGGACACCACCCTCGACCACACGCCGGCCTCCCCGCCCACCTCCTCCTCCCGCCGCGGCGCGCTCCTCGGCGCCATGTTCCTGATGGCCACCAGCGCCATCGGCCCCGGGTTCATCACCCAGACGACCACCTTCACCGCCAAGCTCGGCGCCGCGATGGCGTTCGCGATCCTGGTGTCGGTGCTGGTCGACATCGCGATCCAGCTGAACGTGTGGCGGATCGTCGGCGTCTCCGGACGGCGCGCCCAGGACCTCGGCAACCGGGTGGTGCCCGGCGGCGGCTACGCGCTGGCCGCGCTGGACGTCTTCGGCGGCCTGGTGTTCAACATCGGCAACGTGGCCGGCTGCGCGCTCGGGCTGAACGCGCTGCTCGGCCTGGACGTCAAGATCGGCGGCGCGCTGTCCGCGCTGGTCGCCATCGCGATCTTCCTGATCCGGCGGGCCGGCGTGGCGATGGACCGGATCGTGGTGGTGCTCGGCGCCGTCATGATCGTGATGACGCTCTACGTGGCGGTGAAGTCCGGGCCGCCGCTCGGCGACGCGCTCCGCGAGACCGTCGCGCCCGGGCAGGTCGACTTCCTCGTCATCACCACGCTGATCGGCGGGACCGTCGGCGGCTACATCACCTACGCCGGCGCGCACCGCATGATCGAATCCGGGCTGACCGGGCCCGGCAGCATCCGGGAGATCAACCGCAGCGCCGTCACCGGGATCGTCGTCACCGGCGTGATGCGGGTGCTGCTCTTCCTCGCCGTGCTGGGCGTCGTCGCCGGCGGCGTCACCCTCGCCAAGGACAACCCGGCGCCCTCGGCCTTCCAGCACGCCGCCGGCGAGACCGGGCTGCGCGTGTTCGGCCTGATCATGTGGTCCGCCGCGATCACCTCGGTGATCGGCGCGTCCTACACCTCCGTGTCGTTCCTGGTGTCGTTCTCCGGCTGGATCGAGCGGCACCGCAACCGGCTCGTCGTCGCGTTCATCCTGGTCTCCACCGCGATCTACCTGGCGATGGGGACCACCCCGGCCAAGCTGCTGATCCTCGCCGGCGCGCTGAACGGCCTCATCCTGCCGTTCGGGCTGGCCGTGCTCCTGTGGGTCGCCGCCCGCCGTCGCGACCTGCTCGGCGGGTACCGGTACCCGGCCTGGCTCCTCGCCCTCGGCGTCGCCGCCTGGCTGCTCTCCCTGTACCTCGGCTGGAACGCGCTCTCGGGCATAGAAGACCTGTGGAAGTGAGGGGACGGGTGCGGATCCTGCGGAACGGCGACCGGGCGCTGCTCGTCGAGCTGCCCGGAGCGGAGGCGATGCTCCGCCTGTACGCGGCGCTCAGCGCCGCGCCGCCGCCCGGCGTCACCGACATCGTCCCGGCGGCCCGCACCCTCACCCTGCTGCTCGACCCGTCCGCCGACCCCGCCGGGGTCGCCGCCGCCGTGCGCGGCGCGCGCCCCGGCGCGGCGGCCGGGTCCGCGGCGGCCATAGAGGTCCCCGTCGTCTACGACGGCCCTGACCTCGACGAGGTCGCCGCGCTCACCGGACTCACCCCGGACGGCGTCGTCGCCGCCCACACCGGCACCCCGTGGCGGGTCGCGTTCACCGGGTTCGCGCCCGGATTCGGCTACCTCGACGGCGGCGACCCGCGGCTGGACGTCCCGCGCCGCGGCACCCCGCGGGTCCGGGTCCCGGCCGGCGCGGTCGGCCTCGCGGGCCGCTTCAGCGGCGTCTACCCGGTCGAGTCGCCGGGAGGCTGGCAGCTCATAGGGCGTACGGAGGCCGTCCTGTGGGACCTCGACCGCGACCCGCCCGCCCTGCTCCGCCCTGGAGGAAAAGTTTGTTTCGTCCGGAGGGAACCATGAAGCGGGGCTTGGACGTTCTCCGATCAGGACTCCTGGCAACCGTTCAGGATCTGGGACGTCCGGGTCACGCGGCGCTCGGCGTGGGGGTGGCGGGCGCCGCGGACCCGGATTCGTTCCGGCTCGCGAACCGCGCGGTCGGCAATCCCGAGGACGCCGCCGCCATCGAGACCACCTTCGGCGGGCTGCACGTCCGCTCCCGCGGGGGCGTGTTCGCGGCCGTGACCGGCGCACCCGTCCCCATGACCGTCGACGGCCGCGCCGTCGCCCCCTTCTCCGTCTTCCACGTCCCGGACGGCGCCGAGCTGCGGATGGGCGCGCCGTCCACCGGCCTGCGCAGCTACCTGGCCGTCCGCGGCGGGATCGCGGTCCCGCCCGTCCTCGGCTCCCGCTCCACCGACACGCTGTCCGGCCTCGGCCCCGCCCCGCTCAAGCCCGGCGACCTGCTGCCGATCGGCCCGGCGCCGCGCCGGGACCCGCTGCTGGACGTCCTCCCGGTCGCGCCGCCGCCCGCCCGCGACATCGTGCTGCGCGCGATCCCGGGCCCCCGCGCCGACTGGCTCGCCCCCGGCGCCCTGGACGCCCTGTTCGGCTCGCCCTACGCGGTGACCAGCGAGATCGACCGGGTCGGCATGCGGCTGGACGGCCCGCGCCTCGCGCACGCCGGGCGCGGCGAACTGCCCAGCGAGGGCACCGTCACCGGCGCGCTGCAGGTCCCGCCGTCCGGGCTGCCCGTGCTGTTCCTCGCCGACCACCCGGTCACCGGCGGCTACCCGGTGATCGCGGTGGTCGTCTCCGCCGACGTCGGGCGCGCCGCCCAGGCGCGCCCCGGGCAGCGGCTGCGGTTCCGCCCGCATCCCGCGCCCCCGCTCGCAGGACCGCCGGCCGAACAGGCCAGGCAGGCCGGACGCGCCGAACAGGCCGAACAGATCAGACAGGAGGGACCGTGACGAATCCGATCGACCCGGGCTCGCTCTCCCCGGACCAGGCAAGGGCGCTGTTCCGCGCCGGACTGCGCGTCCCCACGGCCGGGTGGTGCTCCGGCTGGACGCAGGCGAACCTCATCGCCGTGCCCCGCGACCAGGCCTACGACCTGCTGCTCTTCGCGCAGCGCAACCCCAAGCCGTGCCCCGTGCTGGACGTCACCGAGCCGGGCGCGGTGTCGGCGCCGCTGTTCGCCGGCGACCTGCGCACCGACCTGCCCGGCTACGTCGTGTACGAGCACGGCGAACCGGTCGCCGAGGCGACCGACGTCACCGGGTACTGGCGCGACGACCTGGTCTCCTTCCTCATCGGGTGCAGCTTCACGTTCGAGGACGCGCTGCGCGAGGCGGGCGTCCCCGTCCGGCACATCGAGCAGAGCACCAACGTCCCGATGTACCGGACGAACCGGATGTGCCGCCGCGCCGGCGAGTTCGGCGGCCCGCTGGTGGTGTCGATGCGGCCCGTCCCCGCCGCGCAGGTCGCCGACGCGGTCCGCGTCACCGCCCGGTACCCGTCCGTGCACGGCGCTCCCGTGCACGTCGGTGACCCCGTCGAGCTCGGCATCGCCGACCTGGACGAGCCGGACTTCGGCGACCCCGTCGAGGTCCGGGTGGACGAGATCCCGGTGTTCTGGGCGTGCGGGGTGACGCCGCAGGCCGCGGTCATGGCGTCCCGCCCGAAGCTGGCGATCGGCCACGCGCCCGGGCACATGGCGATCACCGACGCGCGCGACTCCCGGTACCTCGTGCCCTGAGTCCGGCATAGGCTTCGTCCATGCCCGAGATCGTCGCCCCCGGCGACCGGCTCGGCGAGCGCTACGTCCTGGAGGCGCCGCTGGGCGCCGGCGGGATGGCCACCGTCTGGCGCGCCACCGACCTCGTCCTGGACCGCGCCGTCGCGGTCAAGGTCCCGGCGGACGGCTGGCCGGAGGAGCTCGGCCGCCGGCTCCGCCAGGAGGCCAAGGCCGCCGCCGGCCTCGCCCACCCGAGCATCACCGGCGTGTACGACTACGGCGAGGACGACGTCACCCCGCGGACGGGCCGGTTCGCGCAGCGGCGCCGCGTCCCGTACGTGGTGATGGAGCTGCTGGACGGGGAGACCTTGGCGGCGCGGCTCGCGCGCGGCCCGATGCCCTGGCGGGAGGCGGCGGGCGTGTGCGCCCGGATCGCCGACGCGCTGGCCGCCGCGCACGCCGCCGGGGTCGTGCACCGCGACATCAAGCCGGCGAACGTGTTCCTGACGCCGGTCGGGGTGAAGGTCCTCGACTTCGGCATCGCGTTCACCGGGACGTCCGGCGGGCCCCTCCTCGGCACCCCCGCCTACGTCGCCCCCGAGCTGCTCACGGGCGCGGAGCCGGGTCCGGCCGCCGACGTCTTCTCGCTCGGCGTCGTGCTGAACCAGGCGCTGACCGGCGACGCGCCCTCAGCCGTCCTCGGCGCGCCGCCGGACGGCGTCCCCGCCGAGGTCACGGAGCTCTGCCGCCGCTGCCTGGACGGGGACCCCGAGGCCCGCCCGGCGGCGCCGGAGGCCGCGCGGGTCCTCGCGGACGCGGCGGGCGTCCAGCTCGCCCCCTTCCCGCAGTCCACGCCGGAGCCGGCGCCCCCGCCGGACGAGGAGCACCCGCCGACCCGCGTGCTGGACGAGCCGCCGCCCGACGGGCCGACGCCCGGCGCATCCCCGGCCGCACCCCTGGCCGAGGATGCGTCCCGCCCGCCGGGCCGCAAGCCGCTGATCATCGCCGGGGCGGGGATCGGCGCGGCGGGGCTGGCGGCCCTGCTCATCGGCCTGCTGACGCCGGGCTCGTCCCGGTCCTCGGACGGGCCGGGCCGTCCGCCGGCGCCGTCCCCGTCGCGGACCACCGCGGCGGTCACCGCGTGCTCGGTGGCGTACCGGATCGACGGGTCGTGGCCGCAGGGCTTCCAGGCGACGGTGCGGATCACCAACCTCGGGACGGCCGCGATCGACGGCTGGCGGCTGGCGTTCGACTTCCCCGACGGCCAGTCGATCACGCAGGTGTGGAACGCCGGGCAGCAGCAGGACGGCACCTCGGTGACCGTCACCGCGGCGGACTGGAACCGGTCGATCCCGCCGGGCGGGACGGTCGAGTTCGGGTTCCTCGGCAAGCGGGACGCGGGCGACGGGCGGCCGTCCAGGTTCACCCTGAACGGCGGGGAGTGCCGCTAGCCCCGGCTGTGGGTGGGAGCGCTCCCAGAAAGTTCTCGCAGTTCAACACCCGTTTTCGGTGGTGAATGCCGTTCGGCCTATTGTGCGGCGGCTCACCCAGGGCTTAGCATCCCCGTCAATCGAAGCGCTTCGACACCCTCATCGATCCGACCACCCCCGGTCCCACCCCCGCGAAGGATCCCCCATGTTCAAGGCAGGCAGGAGCGCGGCGCTGCTCGCCGCCCTCGCCGCCGCGGCCCTGTCGCTTTCCGCCTGTGGCGGCGACGGCGGCGACTCCGGCGGCAAGGTGCTCAAGCTCTGGCACTACGAGGCCCCCGACAGCGCCATGGGCGCGGCGTGGAACGAGGCGATCAAGGAGTTCGAGGCCGCCCATCCCGGCGTGAAGGTGAAGTTCGAGGAGAAGGGCTTCGAGCAGATCCAGAAGACCGCGCCGATGGTCCTCAACTCCAAGGACGCCCCCGACGTCCTGGAGTACAACAAGGGCAACGCGACCGCGGGGATGCTCTCCAAGCAGGGCCTCCTCCAGGACCTCACCCCGGAGGTCACCAAGCGCGGCTGGGACAAGCTGATCAGTCCCGGCGTCCAGGTCACCGCCAAGTACGACGCCAAGGGCACCATGGGCGGCGACAAATGGTACGGCGTCCCCAACTACGGCGAGTACCTGCAGGTCTACTACAACAAGGACCTGTTCAAGAAGAACGGCGTCGCGATCCCGACGACGTTCGCCGAGCTGACCGCCGCGATGGACAAGTTCGTCGCCAAGGGCGTCACGCCGCTGACCAACGCCGGCGCCGAGTACATGGCGCAGCAGTTCGTCTACCAGCTCGCCCTCGACAAGGCGCCCGACCGGTCCTGGGTGGACGCCTACCAGCGCTACACCGCCAAGCCGGACTTCAAGGACGCCGCCTGGACGGCCGGCGCCGCCACGTTCGCCGACTGGGTGAAGAAGGGCTACATCGCCAAGAACTCGGTGAGCCAGAAGGCCGAGGACGCGGGCGTCGCCTTCATGAGCGGCAAGTTCCCGATGATGTTCTCCGGGTCCTGGTGGTTCGGCCGGGTCGCCAAGGAGGCCAAGTTCGACTGGGAGACCTCCGTCTGGCCCGGCGCGAAGATGACGCTCGGCTCCAGCGGCAACCTGTGGGTCGTCCCGAAGGGCTCGAAGAACAAGCAGCTCGCCTACGACTTCATCGACATCACGATGAAGAAGAAGGTCCAGAACATGCTCGGCAACCTCGGCGGCATCCCCGTCGCGGCCGACCCGTCGGCGATCACCGACCCGAAGGTCAAGAAGCTCACCGACGACTTCACCACGCTGGCGCAGAACAACCAGCTCGCCTACTACCCCGACTGGCCGGTCGCCGGCTTCTACGACGCCTGGGTCGCGCAGGGCCAGAAGATCATGAACGGCACCGCGCCCGGTGACGCGCTCGGCGCGCTGCAGAAGACCTACGACTCCGGCCTGCCCAAGTGACCACGCGCCATGAGGCCCGGAAGGGGCGCGGCGCCGCCGCCGCGCCCCGGCCGGACGGCCGGGGGAGGGCGCGCGAGCAGCTCGCCTACCTGCCGTACCTGATCCCCGGGCTGCTGCTGTTCGCCGCCGTCATCGGCGTGCCGTTCCTGATGAACGTCGGGACGAGCTTCACCGACTGGTCCGGCGTCGGCAGCCCGTCCTGGGCCGGCCTCGACAACTACCGGGAGCTCGTGAAGGACGGGGAGTTCTGGGCCTCGTTCCGGCACAACGTCCTGGTCATCATCGGGATGGCGATCGTCCCGACGGCGATCGGGCTGGTGCTGGCGGCGGCCCTCACCGACCTGATCGACCGGCACTTCGGGCCGCGCGCCGCGGCGATCCTGCGGGCCTGCCTGTACCTGCCGCAGGTGCTGCCGGTCGTCATCGCCGGCGTCGTGTGGAGCTGGCTGCTCGCGCCGGACAACGGCGCGGTGAACACCCTGCTGAAGGACGCCGGGCTCGGGTCGCTCGCGCACGACTGGCTCGGCGACCCGTCCACCGCGCTGTGGTCCGTCCTCGGCGTCATGGTGTGGATGCAGATCGGGTTCCCGCTCGTGGTCTTCATGTCGGGGCTGCAGCGCGTCGACCCGTCGCTGTACGAGGCCGCCGAGATCGACGGCGCCACGTGGGCCCGGCGGTTCCGGCACATCACGATCCCGCAGATCCGGCCGGAGATCTTCGTCGTGCTGCTGTGGACGACGATCGCCGCGCTCAAGGCGTTCCCGCAGATCTTCGTGCTGACGAAGGGCGGTCCGGGCGGCGCCACGAACGTCCCGTCGTACTACTCCTACGTCAACTTCTTCGAGAAGTCCGACGTCGGCTACGGCTCGGCGATCGCGACCGTGCTGACGCTCGTCATCGTCGCGCTCACCGTCGTCTTCCTGCGGCTGCAAGGACGTGACCTGGGGGAGGAGCGATGACCGTGACGATGACCGAGCCGGCCGCGCCGGCGCGCGACCGGCAGGGCGCCCCGCGCCGGAGACGCCGCCGCGGCCCGTCCGCCTACGCGGTGCTCGTCGCGCTCGTCGCGCTGGCCGGGATCATGCTGATCCCGTTCCTGGTCGTGGTGTTCAACGCGCTGAAGACCCCGCAGGAGTACACCTCCAAGGGGCCGCTCGCGCCGCCGTCCAGCCTGAATCTCGACGCGATCCGCGACTTCTGGGACCGGGTCGACTTCGGGCACGTGCTGTTCAACAGCGTGCTGATCAGCGGCTCTGTCGCGGTGCTGGCCGTCCTGCTGTCGGTGTTCAACGCCTACGCGCTCGGCATCGGCCGCATCAAGGGCCGCATCTGGCTGCTCGCGCTGCTCCTACTGGCCAACACGCTGCCGCAGGAGGCGCTCGTCTACCCGCTGTACCACCTGGCGAAGCAGTTCGGGATCTACGACACCCGGCTCAGCGTGATCATCGTGTTCACGGTGGTGCAGAGCGCGTTCGGCACCTACCTGCTGTCGTCGGTGATGTCGGCGTTCCCGCGCCCGCTGCTGGAGGCGGCCCGGATCGACGGCGCGAACCGCTGGCAGGTCCTGTGGCGGGTGGTCGTCCCGGTCGTCCGGCCGACGCTGAGCGTGCTGCTCGTCTTCTTCTTCGTGTGGACGTGGAACGAGTTCCTCATCCCCATGGTCTTCCTCATCTCCAACGAGAACCAGACGGTCTCCGTCGCGCTCGGCGTGCTGCAGGGGCAGCGCCTCATGGACGCCACCATGTCCAGCGCCGCCGCGCTCCTCGGCCTCCTCCCGACCGTCGTGTTCTTCCTCATCTTCCAGCGCACCCTGTCGCGCGGACTCACCGCAGGAGCCATTAAGTAATGAAGTTCAGTGACGGCTACTGGATGATGCGCGAGGGTGTGCACGCCGTTCATCCGGTGGAGGTCCTCGACGTCGCCGAAGGGCCCGGCTCGTTCTCGGTGCAGGCGCCCGTGCAGCGGATCCGGCACCGGGGCGACCTGCTCAAGGGCCCGGTGGTGACGGTGGACTGCGCGTCGCCCATGCCGGACGTCATCGGCGTCACCATCACCCATTTCGCGGGGGAGAAGGCCCGCGGGCCGCGGTTCGAGCTGGCCGCCGATCCCACCGGGGACGTCCGGGTGGACGACGACGCGGCGGAGCTGACGTCCGGGGCGCTGACCGTGCGGGTCCGGCGCGGCGGGGAGTGGGGCGTCGACTTCCTCGCGGGCGGGCGGCGGCTGACCGGGACGGCGCCGAAGGCGACGGCGGTCATCGACACCGACGACGGCGGGCACTACGTGCGGGAACAGCTCGATCTCGGCGTCGACCACTTCGTGTACGGGCTCGGCGAACGGTTCGGGCCGCTGGTGAAGAACGGCCAGTCCGTCGACATCTGGAACGCCGACGGCGGCACCGCCAGCGAGCAGGCGTACAAGAACGTGCCGTTCTACCTGACGAACGCGGGTTACGGCGTGTTCGTCGACCATCCCGGGCACGTCTCGTTCGAGGTCGCCTCCGAGGCCGTCGCGCGGACGCAGTTCAGCGTCGAGGGCCAGTCGATGCGGTACTTCGTCATCTACGGGCCGTCGCCGCGGGAGATCCTGCGCAAGTACACGGCGCTGACCGGGCGGCCGGCGCGGCTGCCGGACTGGTCGTTCGGCCTGTGGCTGTCCACCTCGTTCACCACCGACTACGACGAGGCGACCGTCTCCTCGTTCATCGACGGGATGGCCGAGCGGGACCTGCCGCTCAGCGTGTTCCATTTCGACTGCTTCTGGATGCGCGAGTTCCAGTGGTGCGACTTCGAATGGGACCCGCGCGTGTTCCCGGACCCGGCGGGAATGCTGCGCCGGCTCAAGGAGCGCGGGCTGCGGATCTGCGTCTGGATCAATCCGTACATCGGGCAGCGCTCGCCGCTGTTCGCCGAGGGGCGGGCACGCGGCTACCTGCTGACCAGGCCGGACGGCGACGTCTGGCAGTGGGACAAGTGGCAGCCCGGCCTCGCGGTGGTCGACTTCACCAACCCCGAGGCCCGGGAGTGGTACGCGGCGAAGCTGGAGGCGCTCATGGACATGGGCGTCGACTGCTTCAAGACCGATTTCGGCGAGCGCATCCCGACCGACGTCGTCTACCACGACGGCTCCGACCCGGAACGCGCGCACAACTATTACACCTACCTCTACAACCAGACCGTTTTCGAACTGCTGCGCAAGAAGCGCGGCGAGGGCGAGGCGGTGGTGTTCGCCCGGTCCGCGACGACCGGCGGGCAGCGTTTCCCGGTGCACTGGGGCGGCGACTGCGAATCGACGTTCGAGGCGATGGGGGAGAGCCTGCGCGGGGGCCTTTCCCTCGGCCTGTCGGGGTTCGGGTACTGGAGCCACGACATCGGCGGGTTCGAGGGGACGCCCGATCCGGCGCTGTTCAAGCGGTGGATCGCGTTCGGGATGCTGTCCTCGCACAGCCGCCTGCACGGCAGCCATTCGTACCGGGTGCCGTGGCTGTTCGACGAGGAGTCGGTGGACGTCCTCCGCGACTTCACGAAACTGAAGATGCGGCTGATGCCCTACCTTTCCGGGGCGGCGCGGCAGGCGTACGGCGAGGGCCTGCCGATGATGCGGGCGATGGTGCTGCAGTTCCCGGACGACCCGGCCTGCACGCACCTCGAACGCCAGTACATGCTCGGCGACGACCTGCTCGTCGCGCCCGTGTTCTCGGCGGACGGCGACATCTCCTACTACGTCCCGGACGGCGTGTGGACGCACTACGTCACCGGCGAGCGCGTGCACGGCGGCCGGTGGGTGCGGGAACGGCACGGGTTCGGCAGCGTGCCGCTGCTGGCCCGTCCCGGCGCGGTGATCCCCGAGGGCTCGGTGGACGACCGCCCCGACTACGACCACGCCGACGGCGTGACGCTGCGCGTGTACGAACCGGCCAACGGGACGACCGTGCTCACGCAGGTCGACGACACGTCCTTCACCACGGTGCGGAACGGCGCCACGCTGCGGGTCACCGGCGCGGGCGCCTGGAGCGTCCTCCTGGTGAACGCGCGCGTCGCGGCGGTGGAGGGAGGCGAGGCGTCGGAGCATCCGCAGGGGGTGCTGGTGAAGGCCGCCGGCGGCGAACTCGTCATCACCCTGGAAGAGGAGAACTGATGGGCTTCCCGGAGGGGTTCCTGTGGGGCGCGGCGACCGCGTCGTATCAGATCGAGGGCGCCGCCCGCGAGGACGGCCGCACGCCGTCCATCTGGGACACCTTCAGCCGCACGCCGGGCAAGGTGCTGAACGGCGACACCGGCGACGTCGCCACCGACCACTACCACCGCTGGAAAGAGGACGTCGCGTCGATGGCCCGGCTCGGGCTCGGCGCGTACCGGTTCTCCATCTCGTGGTCGCGCGTGCTGCCCGGGGGGAAGCCGAACCAGAAGGGCTTCGACTTCTACTCGCGGCTCGTTGACGAACTGCTCGAGAACGGCATCTCGCCCGTCGCGACCCTCTACCACTGGGACCTGCCGCAGGAGTTGGAGGACGCGGGCGGCTGGCCGGAGCGCGACACCGCCCGCCGCTTCGCCGACTACGCCGAACGCGTCGGCCGGGTCCTCGGCGACCGCGTCGCCACCTGGACCACGCTGAACGAGCCGTGGTGCTCGGCGTTCCTCGGCTACGCCGCGGGCGTCCACGCGCCGGGCCGCACCGATCCGGCGGACGCGCTCGCCGCCGCCCACCACCTGAACCTCGCGCACGGGCTGGCGGTGCGGGCGCTGCGCGGCGTCGTGTCGCCGTCCGCGCGGCACTCGGTCACGCTCAACCTGCACCACCTGCGCGGCGACGCCGAAGCCGTGCGGCGGGCCGACGCCGTCGCGAACCGGATCTTCCTCGACCCGATGCTCGGCCGCGGCTACCCCGCCGACCTGCTCGCCGACACCGCGGAGATCACCGACTGGGCGTTCGTCCGGGACGGCGACGCCGGCGTCATCGCCGCGCCGCTCGACGTCCTCGGCGTCAACTACTACTCGCCGACGCTCGTCCGTGTGTGGGACGGGACGTCGCCGCGCGAGTCCGACGACGGCCACAAGCAGGGCGCCGCGACCCCGTTCGTCGGCTGCGAGGGCCTGGACTTCGTGCGGCAGCCCGGCCCGTACACGGCGATGGGCTGGCCGATCGACGCCTCCGGTCTGGAGGAGCTGCTGCTGCGGCTGCACCGCGAGTACCCGGACGTGCCGCTGATGATCACCGAGAACGGCGCCGCGTTCGAGGACGAGGTCGTGGACGGCCGGGTGCGCGACGAGCGCCGCGTCGCCTACCTGCGCGACCACGTCGCCGCCGCCGAGCGCGCCTGCGCCGCGGGCGTGGACCTGCGCGGATACTTCGCCTGGTCGCTGCTCGACAACTTCGAGTGGGCCTACGGGTACGACCGGCGCTTCGGGCTGATCCACGTCGACTACGGCACGGGCGAGCGAACCTGGAAGGACAGTGCGTTCTGGTACCGCGACGCGATCCGCGCATCGCTAGCATCGGACGCAAAATGAACCGCTCGACGACGGGACGGTCCGTGGTCAAGATCACCGACGTGGCGCGGCACGCCGGGGTGTCCCCGAGCACGGTGTCCTACGTGCTGAGCGGCAAGCGCACGATCTCCGAGGAGACCCGGCGGCGCGTCCGCGACAGCATCCGCGAGCTCGGCTACCGCCCGCACGCCGGCGCCCGCGCGCTGGCGAGCAGCCGCTCCAACGTCCTCGCCCTGATGATCCCGCTGCGCTCCGGCATCGCGGTGCCCGTCGTCATGCAGTTCGCGATGTCGGTGGTGACCGCCGCGCGGCGGCACGACCACGACGTCCTGCTGCTGACCCAGGAGGAGGGCGAGGACGGCCTGAGCCGCGTGGCCGACAGCGCGCTCGTGGACGCGCTCATCGTGATGGACGTCCAGATGGAGGACCCGCGGCTGCCGCTGCTGCGCTCCCTGGACCGGCCGAGCGTGCTCATCGGCTTCCCCGCCGACGCCGGCGACCTGACCTGCATCGACCTGGACTTCCACGCGGCCGGCGCGGTCTGCGTGGAGCATCTGGCCGGGCTCGGGCACCGCGAGGTCGCGCTGATCGGCTCGCCGCCCGAGGTGTACGCGCGGCGGACCGGGTTCGCGCAGCGGGTCGCCGACGGGTTCGGCGCGGCCGTCCGCGAGCACGGGCTCGCCGGCGGCGTCCACCCGTGCGAGGCGACCCCGGAGGCGGCCCGCGCGCTGGTCGCCCGGCTGCTCGCCGAACGCCCCGGGCTGACCGGGATCCTCGTCCACAACGAGCCGGTCGTCGACACGGTCGTGCGGGCGCTGCGCGCGCACGGCCGCGCCGTCCCGCGGGACGTGTCGGTCGTGGCGATCTGCCCGGACGAGATGGCCGAGCACGCCGAGCCGCCGCTGTCGTCCGTCGCGATCCCCGCCCAGGAGGTGGGCGGGCGCGCCGTCGAGCTGCTGATGGGCAAGCTCGGCGGCGAGGCCGTCCCGGCCGCGACGCTGCTGCCGCCGACCCTGACCCCGCGCGCGAGTTCCGCCCCGGCACCGCGCTGACCCTCCCGCCCCGCCGGACCTGAAGGAGGCATGCCCCGGGCCCGCGCGGCCCGATCGTCGAAGCGCTTCGACAACCGTACTCGGGGGACGAGCCACAGAGGAGAACAGGTGCACACCACCCGCCCCACCCCCCGTTTCCCCGGCCGTCGCCGCCGGGCCCTGTCGCTGGCCGTGGCCGCCGTGATCGCGGCGCCCGCCGCGTGGACGGCGGTCCCCGCCGCCTCGGCCGCCGAGACCTACCCGTTCCGCGATCCGCGGCTGTCCGTCGACGCCCGCGTCAAGGACCTGCTCGGACGGCTCACGACCGACGAGAAGATCTCCCTGCTCCACCAGTACGAGCCGGCGATCCCGCGCCTCGGGATCAAGCGGTTCAAGACCGGGACCGAGGCGCTGCACGGCGTCGCCTGGTCCACCGACGTCAACGCGTCCGGCGCCGTCCGGACCGCCAAGGGCACGGTGTTCCCGCAGTCCGTCGGCCTCGGCGCGACGTGGGACCCGGCGCTGCTCAAGCGGATCGGATCCGCCGTCGGCGACGAGGCCCGCGGGTACAACACCATCGACCCGGACGTGTGGGGCCTGCAGCTGTGGGCGCCCGTCGTCAACCTGCTGCGCGACCCGCGCTGGGGACGCAACGAGGAGGGCTACTCCGAGGACCCGCTGCTCACCGGCCTGCTCGCCACCGCCTACGGCAAGGGCATGCAGGGCGACGACCCCGACCACCTCAAGGCCGCGCCCGTCCTCAAGCACTACCTCGCCTACAACAACGAGATCCGCCGCGACCAGACGTCGTCCAGCGTGCGGCCCCGCGTGCTGAAGGAGTACGACGAGGTCCCGTTCCGGCTGCCGCTGACGCAGGACGCCGCGACCGGGCTGATGACCTCCTACAACCTGGTCAACGGACGCCCGGCGACCGCGTCGCCGCTGGTGAACGACGCCCGGAAGTGGAGCGGCAGGACCCTGCTCAACGTCACCGACGCGGGCGCGCCCAACAACCTCGTCGGCTCCGAGCAGTACTACCCGGACCTGCCCGCGGGCGACGCCGCCGCCATCAAGGCGGGCGTCGACAGCTTCACCACCGACGACACCAACTCGTCCATCACCGTCGACGCGGTGAAGACGGCGCTGTCCAAGGGCCTGCTCAGCGAGGCCGACCTCGACCGCGCCGTGGGCGACGTCCTCAGCGTCCGCGTGCGGCTCGGCGAGTTCGACCCGGGCGGCGGCGAGTACGGGAAGATCACCAAGGACGTCATCGACAGCCCCGCGCACCGCGCCCTCGAACGCAAGGCCGCGACAGAGCAGATGGTGCTGCTGAAGAACCAGAGCGGCGCGCTGCCCCTCGCGTCCGGCAAGAAGGTCGCCGTCGTCGGCCCGCTGTCGAACACCCTCTACACCGACTGGTACTCGGGCTCGCTGCCGTACGGCGTGACGCCGCTGGACGGCATCAAGGCGAAGGCCGGCGCGGGCAACGTCGCGTCCAGCGAGGGCGTCGACCGCATCGCCCTCAAGGACGTGAAGACCGGCAAGTACGTGGCGGGCGGGACGACCGCCGCCGGGGCCGTCCTCAAGACGGGCCCGACCACCCCCGACGCCTCCGCCCAGTTCGACGTGTTCGACTGGGGGCAGGGCATCGTCACGCTGCGCAGCGCCGCCAACGGCAAGACCGTCGGCATCCACTCCGGCAACACCTTCGCCAACGACCAGGACCAGCCGAACGGCTGGTTCGTCCAGCAGATGTTCAAGCTGGAGAAGCAGGGCGACGGCGGCTACCTGCTGCGCTACGCGGGCTACGAGAAGGCGTACGACTGGGCCGACCCCACCAAGGTCTACGTGAAGGTCCAGGACGACGGCACGCTCGTCCTCACCACCAAGGACGACGCCAGCTCGTTCGCCAAGGACGTCGTCAGCAGCGGCGTCGACTCCGCCGTCAAGGCCGCGGCCGGCTCGGACACCGCCGTCGTCGTGGTCGGCAGCATGCCGTTCATCAACGGCCGCGAGGACCACGACCGCACGACCATGGCCCTCGCCGAAGGCCAGGAGGAGCTGATCAAGGCCGTCCGCAAGGCGAACCCGAACACGGTCGTCGTCGTGGAGAACAGCTACCCGACGACCCTCACCTGGGAGCAGGCGAACGTCCCGGCGATCCTGTGGACGAGCCACGCGGGCGCCGAGACCGGCAACGCCCTCGCGTCCGTCCTGTTCGGCGACGAGAGCCCGTCCGGGAAGCTGCCTCAGACCTGGTACCGCTCCGAGAGCGACCTGCCCGACATCCTCGACTACGACATCATCAAGTCCGACCGCACGTACCTCTACTACAAGGGCAAGCCGCTCTACCCGTTCGGCTACGGCCTCACCTACACGACGTTCCGGTACGGCGAGCCGAAGCTCAGCGGCCGCTCGCTGTCCGGCGGCAAGACGCTGACCGTCACCGTCCCGGTCACCAACACCGGCAAGCGGGCGGCGGACGAGGTCGTCCAGCTCTACACGCACCAGCGGACGTCCCGCGTGAAGCAGCCCGTCGAGCAGCTGCGCGCCTTCCAGAAGGTGCACGTCGCGCCGGGCCGGACCGCCTCGGTGACGCTGCGCGTCAAGGCGTCGGACCTCGCGACCTGGGACGTCACCCGCAACAGGTGGACGCTGGAGACCTCGAAGCAGGACGTCCTCATCGGCTCCTCGTCGACCGACATCCGGCAGCGCGCCACCGTCGAGGTCCACGGCGAGCGCGTCCCCGCCCGCGACCTCACCCGGCCGACCCGCGCCGCCGACTTCGACGACCAGAACGCCGTCCAGCTCGTCGACGAGTCCAAGGCGGCGGGCGACGCGGTCGCCGGCGCCGCGAACGCGTGGATCTCGTTCGAGGACTCCGCCCTGAAGAACGGCACCCTCACCCTCCGCGCGGCCAAGGAGACCGCCGGGAACACCACCGTGCAGGCCCGCCTCGACAGTCCGACCGGCCCCGTGGCCGCGACCTTCACCATCCCGTCCACCGGCGACAGGTACGCCTACAAGGACGTGACGGCCGCCCTGCGCGCCACCGGCCGCCACGACCTCTACCTCGTCTTCACCGGCGAGGCCCGCCTCAGCACCCTCACCCTCCGCTGACGCGAGGGCCCCGTCCCGGCGAGCCCGGGGCGGGGCCCGTCCGGGGGGCTTGCCAATCGACGGTTAATGCGATTAACTTTTGGCTAATCACATTAACCGTTCTGAGGAGAGTGGCATGGCCTCCATCGCCGTCGCGTCGCGCAAGAAGCTGCTGAGCGTCCCCGCGGTCGCCGGGGCCGGGTTCCTGGTCTCGTGGGCCGCCGGGCTGTCGGTCCCGGTGCCGTCGCCCGGGTTCGGGGCGAGCGGAAGCGCGATCGTCCGCGACTACGCCGGGCACGGCGGCGCGGCGGCCGTGCAGTTCCTGCTCACCGAGGGGCTGCCCGCGGCGGCGCTCGCGCTCGTCCCGCTCGCGCTCGGGCGGGCGGCCCGGTGGTCGCGCGCCGGGCGGATCGCGGCGGGCGCCGGGCTGGTGGCCGCGGCCATCTCGCTGGCGCAGTTCGCGATCGGGCTGGCGCTGGTCGCCACGTCCACGCCCGGCACCGCGCACGCGCTGCTGGAAGCGCTCAACCGCGCGGACGGCGTCAAGATGTTCTTCCTCGCTGCCGTCGGCGCCGCGGGCGCGGTCGCCGGGGTGCTCCCGCGCTGGCTGAACTACGCGGGCTTCGCGCTCGCCGCCGCCATCGCCGGATCCGGCATCGGTTACGCACTGCTGCTCACCGGCGTCGCTACGCTGGCCTACGTGTCGCTGCCCCTGCTGATCCTCTTCGTCACCGGCTCCGGTCTCGCCCTCGCCCGGAAGGCCGGGTAGGGCGTGCCGCGCGTGGGCCTGACCCCGGAGCGGGTCGTCCGGGTCGCCGCGGACGTCGCCGACGAGACGGGCCTCGAACGGCTCACCCTCGCGGCCGTCGCCAAGCGGTGCGGGGTGTCGCTCCCCGGCCTGTACAAGCACGTCGACGGACTGGACGCGGTCAAGCGCGGCATCGCGATGCTGGCCGTGGAGGAGATGACGGCGCGGCTCGCGGCCGCCGTCGCGGGCGTGACCGGGCGCGAGGCGCTCGCGGAGCTGTCGACCGCCTACCGCGCCTACGCCGCCGCGCATCCCGGACGGTACGCCGCGAGCGTCCGGGCGCCGGCGCCCGGCGACGCCGAGCACGAGGCGGTCTCCGACCGGGCGATCGCTGTCATCGCGTCCGCGTTCCGGGGCTACCGGCTCGAGGGCGGCGACCTGGTCCACGCGATCCGCCTGTGGCGGATCGCCTGCCACGGCTTCGCGTCGCTGGAGCGCGACGCGGCCTTCGGCCTGCCGGAGTCCCTGGACGAGACCTTCACCCGCCTGATCGACGCCCTGGACGAGTCCTTCCGCTGAGGTGCGGCGCGCTCACCGCGAGGTGGCGGGGCGCAGGTGGGGAGGGAGGGTGTCGGGGCGGCGCAGGTGGTGGGCGACGTCGCCGACGAGCTCCAGGGTGATGCGGCGCTCGGCGAAGCGCCAGCGGGCGTCGTGCAGCTCGAAGCGGTCGTCGTAGCGGCCGGCGCAGATCGCCTGGAAGGGCAGCTCCGGCGTCGCCTGCATCACGGTGAAGTACGACGTCGCGGTGGCCGTGGCGCGGTCCAGCTCGATGGCGACGTTGGTCGTGACGTGCTTGGTCCGCGGCGTCCCGTCGTCGTAGCGGATGATCGTCTTCTCGAACATCCGCGCCACCGCGTCCCCGGTCAGGGTGGCGCCGCTGCTGACGAAGTCGCCGTGCGCGAACAGCGCGCCGACCGCGGCGAAGTCGCCGCCGTCGACGGCCTCGGCGTAGGCGAAGATCAGATTCCGGACGGCCTGGTCGGCCGGAAGGGCGTCGGACATGCGGGAACTCCTGACGGTGGGGACGAGCGGCCATTCAAGCCGCGGCGCGCCGGGCCCTGTGGAGCGGTCCCGCTCGGCGGGACTCAGGAGCAGGCGCGCACGTGCAGGTCGTGGACCTCGGCCTCCAGCGCGGGGACGGGCCCGTCCACCCGGATGCCGGGCACCACGTCCTGGACCGGGATCGCGCTGACCGGCGACGGCGGGACCCCCAGAGCGGCACGCCACGCGCTCACCTGCGCGGACGAGTGGACGTAGACGATGCGGCCGAGGCCGACCCAGCCGTGCGCGGCCGAGCACATCGGGCAGTGCTCCCCGGAGGTGTAGACGACGGCGCCGGCGCGCTCCTCCGGCGCCATGTGCGCGGCGGCCCAGCGCGCGACCTCGAACTCGGGGTGCCGGGTCTGGTCGCCGCCGGCGGTGCGGTTGCGGTCCTCGAACAGCACCTCGCCGGACGCCGACACCAGCACGGTGCCGAACGGCTCGTCCCCGTCGGCCAGCGCCTCGGCGGCCAGCTCGACGGCGCGGCGCAGATGGACCAGCTCTTCCTCGGTCGGTTCGTAGGCCATGGAATCCTCGTCTCGGGTCCGGTGCGTCCCCAATGATCATAAGGTGGGGGCATGAACGAGGAGTTCGCCCCGCCCGGCGTGGACACCCGCACCGCGAGCCCCGCGCGGATCTACGACGTCTTCCTCGGCGGCAAGGACAACTTCGCCGTCGACCGCGCGGCCGCGAAGGTCGCCACCGACGCCGGCCCCGACATCCCGCAGGCCGCGCGGGAGAACCGGGCGTTCCTCGGCCGCGCCGTGCGGTTCGCGATCGAGTCGGGCGTGCGGCAGTTCGTCGACATCGGCACCGGGCTGCCGACGCAGGGGAACGTGCACGAGGTCGCGCAGGCGCTGGACCCGTCGGCGCGCGTCGTCTACGTCGACAACGACCCGATCGTCCTCGTGCACGCGCGGGCGCTGCTGCCGGCGTCCGCGACCACCGCGGTGATCCGCGGGGACGTCCGCGAACCCGCCGGGATCCTGGGGAACGCGAGGCTGCGCGAGCTGATCGACTTCGACCGCCCGGTGGCGGTGCTGATGCTCGCCGTGCTGCACTTCGCCGAGGACGAGCGGGCGCGGGCGGCCATCGCCGCGTTCCGCGACGTCATGGCCCCGGGCAGCCTGCTCGCCCTCTCGCACAGCACCACCGAGGGCCAGCCGGAGCGCGGCAGGCAGGCCGTCGGCGCGTGGCGCGACGCCACGGCACGACTCCGCAGCCGCGACCGCGCCGAGGTGGAGGCCCTGTTCGACGGGTTCGAGCTGGTGGAACCGGGCGTGGTGTGGGTGCCGCAGTGGCGGCCCGACGGCGACGGAGAGGGCACCCGCTGGATGTACGCCGGCGTCGCGCGCCGCTGAGCCGCGCCGCTGAGCCTCGCCGGCGGGCTACGCCGACTCGCGCAGGACGAGGTGCGGGCGCATGATGACCACCGGGTCCGCGACGGCCTCGCCGCGGATCCGCGACACCAGCAGCCGGGCCATCGCCACGCCCATCTCCTCCGGCGACTGGTGCACGCTGCTGAGCGGCGGGTCGGCCAGCGGCGCCGCCGCGGAGTCGTCGAAGCCGATCACCGCGACGTCGTCGGGGACGCGGCGGCCGAGCCGGCGCAGCACCCGCAGCGTGCCGAGCGCCATCGGGTCGCTCGCGGCGAACACCGCGTCCACCGCGGGCTCGCCGGCCAGCAGCCGCTCCGCGGCGCTGATGCCGGTGGCCTCGCCGAAGTCGCCGAACGCGACGTACTCCGGCAGCCCCGCCTCGCCGAGCGCCTCCCGGTAGCCGGCGAGCCGGTCGATGCCCACCCCCATGTCCTGCGGGCCGGCGATCGTCGCGATGCGCCGCCGCCCGCCGGCGATGAGGTGCGCGACGGCCTCGCGGGCGCCGAGCCGGTTGTCGACGTCGACGTAGCTGACCGGCGACAGCCCCGGCGGGCGGCCGCCGAGCACCGTCGGCACCCCGTTGGCCTCCAGCTTCGCGGGCAGCGGGTCCTCGGCGTGCAGCGAGGTGAGCAGCACCCCGTCCACGTGCTGCGTGGTCAGGTAGTGCTCGAGGCGCGCGTACTCGGCGGGGGAGCGGGCGAGCGCGAGCAGCAGCTGCAGCCCGGTGTCGCCGAGGCCGTTGCTGATCCCGCGGATGATCCCGGCGAAGTACGGCTCGCCGAACAGCCGCTGGTCGGACTCCGCGACCACCAGCGCGACGGTGTCGGTGCGCCGGGTGACCAGCGTGCGGGCCGCCCGGTTCGGCACGTACCCGAGCTCGTCGATCGCCTTCAGCACCGCCTGCCGGGCCCGCTCGCTGACCCGCGGCGACCCGTTGACCACCCGGGACACCGTGCCGCGGCCGACGCCAGCGCGCGCCGCGACCTCTTCCAGGGTCGGGCGCGTGCCCCTCTGTGTCATCAGGCCCCCTCCGTCGTTCCTGCGGCGTCGTCGCCGTCCCGCCGTCCCGCCGGGCCGGCGGCCACCGGGGCGCCCGCCCGGCGGACGGCGGCACCGCCCGCCCGGGCGGGCGGTGCCGGCCCCCGCGACCGTCAGCCGCCCCCGGGCAGGCCGCCCCGCCGGATCACGTCCGAGTACCAGCGCGCGCTGTCCTTGGGCGTCCGGCGCTGCGTCGCATAGTCCACGTGAACCAGCCCGAAGCGCTTGGAGTAGCCCCAAGCCCATTCGAAATTATCCAGCAGCGACCATGTGAAATAGCCCGCGAGCGGTACCCCGTCGGCGATGGCGGCGTGGCACGCGCGCAGGTGCGCGTCGATGTAGGCGATGCGCCCCGCGTCGTGGACCGTGCCATCGCCGTCCGGCGTCTCGTCGTAGCCCGCGCCGTTCTCGGTGATGTACAGCGGGACGGCCGGGTACTCCCGGTGCACCCGGGTCAGCACCTCGTGCAGCCCGCCCTCGTCGATCTCCCAGCCCATCCCGGTCGTCGGCCGCCCCGCCGAGACGAACCGGACGTGCTCGCTGCCCACCCACGGCGAGTGCACGGCGAACGGCCCCGACGCCGTCTGCGCCGCCTCCCCGGGCGTCCCCGCGACCGTGTGCCGCGTGTAGTAGTTGATGCCGAGCTGGTCGATCGGCTGGTTGATGACGGCGAGGTCCGCCGCGCCGGGCTCGAAACCGTGCCGGGCCGTGTCGGCCAGCACGTCCTCGGGGTAGCGGCCGAGCAGCAGCGGGTCGAGGAACAGCCGGTTCTGCATGCCGTCGATGCGGCGCGCCGCGTCCACGTCGGCGGGGTCGTCCGTCGCGGGGGAGACCGCGTACAGGTTGACGGCCGCGCCGAACAGGTTGCCGGGGTGGCGGGCCCGCATCGCCTGCACCGCCAGGCCGTGGCCCAGCATCAGGTGGTGCGCGGCCAGCAGGGACCCCGACGGGTCGAGCCGGCCGGGCGCGTGGTCCCCGGACGCGTAGCCGAGGAACGCCGCGCACCACGGCTCGTTCACCGTCGTCCAGTGCCGCACGCGGTCGCCGATGGCCTCGTGCACGAGCCCGGCGTAGTCGGCGAACCGGTGCGCGGTGTCCCGCTCGGGCCAGCCGCCCGCGTCCTCCAGCGGCTGCGGCAGGTCCCAGTGGTAGAGCGTCGGCCAGGGCTCGATCCCCGCTTCCAGCAGCGCGTCGACGAGGCGCCGGTAGAAGTCGAGCCCCCGCTCGTTGACGGCCCCGGCCCCGGCCGGCTGAACCCGGGGCCAGGAGATGGAGAACCGGTAGGAGGACAGCCCGAGGTCGCGCATCAGCGCGACGTCCTCGGGGTACCGGTGGTAGTGGTCCACGGCGACGTCCCCTGTGTCGCCGCCGAGGACCTTGCCGGGGGTGCGCGCGAAGGTGTCCCAGATCGACGGCCCGCGGCCGTCCTCGGCCGCGGCCCCCTCGATCTGGTAGGCGGCCGTGGCGGCGCCCCAGCGGAACCCGGTGGGGAACCGCGGGCCGGCGCCGCGGGCGCCGGCGTCGTCCTGAACGGCGCTGGATTCCAGAGAGGTCACGCCTTCACTGCACCTTCCATGATTCCGCCGATGATCTGGCGGCCGAACAGGATGAACACCACGAGCAGCGGCAGGACCGCCACGGTGGTGCCGGCGAACATGAGCGTGTAGTCGGAGAAGTGGGCGTTCGCCAGGTTGTTGATCGAGAGCTGCACCGTGGGGTTCTCGGGGCTGAGCGTCGCCAGCGGCCACATGAAGTCGTTCCAGGACTGCATGAACGTGAAGAGGCCGAGGACGCCCGCGGCGGGGCGCAGCGCGGGCAGCACGACCCGCCAGTAGATGCCGAACGTCGTGCAGCCGTCCACGCGGGCCGCCTCGATCAGCTCGTCCGGGACGGCCTGGTCGGCGTACTGCCGCATCATGAACACGCCGAACCCGGTGACGAGGAACGGGACGATCACCGCCTGCAGATGGTTCTGCCAGCCCAGCTTCACCATGATCATGTAGAGCGGGATGATGCCCATCTGCACCGGGATCATCATCGTCCCGACGATCGTCACCAGCAGCGCGTTCTTGCCGCGGAAGCGCAGCTTGGCGAACGCGAAGCCGGCCAGCGAGGCGAAGAACACGGTGGAGACGGTCACGCACGCCGAGACGATCGCGGAGTTCAGCAGGCCCTTGGCGAAGTAGGCGTCGGGGTTGTCGAACAGCCGGTGCACGTTGGTGCCGCCGTGCCCGCCGGGCAGCAGCGGCGGCGGGACGTCGGAGACCACGTCGTTGGTGCGGGTCGCCACCGCGATCATCCAGTAGATCGGGAAGACCGACAGGGCGAGCGCGACGATCAGCGTGAGGTAGGTCAGCGGGCTGGCGTTCCACAGGCCGTGGAGCCGGCGGGGACGGCCGCCGCCGCGCGCGTGCCGGGCGTCGCCGGGACCGGCCAGGAGCGTGGTCACTTGGTGCCTCCCGTGCGCCGCACGAACAGGAAGTTGATCAGCGAGAAGAGGATGATCATCACGAACAGGGCCCACGCGATCGTGGCGCCGTAGCCGTACCGGTCATGGCCGAAGGCGTTGTCGTACATGTACATCGTCAGCGTCTGGAACTGGTGCAGCGGGCCGCCGTCCATCTTGTTGGGCGTCCCCACACTGAACAGGACCGGCTCGGTGAACAGCTGCAGCCCGCCGATGGTCGCGATGATCGTGGTGAAGATGATCGTGGGGCGCAGCATCGGCACGGTGATCTGCCAGAACTGCCGGATCCGGGACGCGCCGTCGATCGAGGCGGCCTCGTACAGGTCCTTCGGGATCGCCTGCATGGCGGCGAGGTAGATGAGCGCGTTGTAGCCCGTCCAGCGCCAGTCGACCATGGTGGCGATCGCCACCCAGGACCAGCCGCGGCTGGTGGACCAGCCGATCGGGTCGATGCCCACCAGCCCGAGCGCCCAGTTGATCATGCCCCAGTCGTGGTCGAACATCTGGGTGAACACGATGGCGACGGCGGCGGTCGAGGTGACCAGCGGCGCGACCATGCCGATGCGGAAGAGGGTCGGCACGCGCATCCGCCGGTTGAGCGCGTTGGCGATGAACAGCGCGATCAGCAGCTGCGGGATCGTCGACAGCACGAAGATGGCGAGCGTGTTGACCGTCGCGTGCCAGAAGTCGGGGTCGCCCCACAGGTACTTGTAGTTGTCGAAGCCGACCCACTTGCGGGTGCCCGAGGCGAGCTCCCAGTCGTGCAGCGACACCCACAGCGTGTAGACCAGCGGGAACGCGCCGAAGATCGCGAAGATGATGTAGAACGGCGAGATGAAGGCGTACGGCGCGCCCTTCACATCGAGCCGGGTCAACCGGGACCGCAGGGTTCGGCGGGCCGCCGGAGGTGCCTTCGCCGGGGGATGCTGGGGGCCGTTCCGGCTGGGGCGCAGTTCGGTGGCCATGGCCTTGCGCCTCCTTTCCGAGGACGGGACGTGAGCGGGGGAAGAGAACGGCGGCGGCGCCGTACGGGGAGGTGGGGCACGGCGCCGCCGCCGCGGCGGGGGGCGGCTACCTGGCGGCCTTCTTGGCCGCTTCGACGGCCTTGGACCAGGCCTCGTCCGGCTTGACCTTGCCCTGGCCGACCGAGATCAGCACGTTCTCGACGGCCGCCCGGACGTCCTCGTTCTTCGGGCCGAGGTGCACCGGCTTCACGGAGGCGACCAGGTCACCGAAGATCTTGCCGGCGGGGGCGTCGTTGAAGTAGGCGTTCTTGGAGCCGGCGACGGCCGGGTCCTGCTCGGCCTGCGGCGACGACGGGAAGGTGTTGGCGGCGGCGTACGCGCCGGTCTGCCCCTGCGGGGAGGTCAGGAACTCGGCGAGCGCGGCGGCCTGCTTCGGGTGCTTGGTCTGCTTGGGGACCGCGAGCCACGAGCCGCCCCAGTAGCCGGAGCCGCCGGGCGTGGTCGCCACGTCCCACTTGCCCTTGCCGGACGGGCCGGAGAACTGCTCGATGCCGCCGAGCATCCAGGACGGGCAGGGCACGGTGGCGAACGTGTCGCGCTTGAGGCCCGCCTGCCACGGCGGCGTGAAGATCGACATGTCGGAGGTGAGCTTGTTCTCCTCGAACTTCAGCGAGGTGTCGAACGCCTGCTTCACCGCCGGGTTGGTGTCGAAGACGAACTTGTCGTCCTTGTCGAAGAAGCTGTAGCCGGGGCCGGCGCCGGCGTTCTGCAGGACGGTGGCGCGGAAGACGGCGGTGGGGCCGTCGAGCCACTTGGTGCCGGACACCTTCTGCTGGAACTTCTGCCCGGTCTGCAGGAACGCGTCCCACGTCGGCCAGAGCTTGCCGACCTCCTCGCGGTCGGTGGGCAGGCCGGCCTTCTTGAACAGGTCGGTGCGGTAGCACATGGCGAGCGGGCCCACGTCGGTGCCGAGCCCGACGAGCTGCTTGCCGTCGGGGCTGACGCCCATCTGCCACTTCCAGGGGAGGAACTTGTCCTGGAGGGCCTTGCCGCCGTAGTCGAACAGGTTGAGGAACTTCGCCCGCTGCTGCATGTAGAGCGGGAGGATGCCCTCCTCCAGCATCACCACGTCTCCGGCGCCGCTGCCCGTGGCCATCCACTGCTGGATGCGCGGCTTGTAGGTGTCCAGGTCGGAGACCTTGCGCTGCTTGATGGTGACGCCGGGGTGGGACTGCTCGTACTGCTTGTACAGCTGGTCGTAGCCGACCTCGCCGAACACGTCGACGGTGAGCGTCACCGGCCCCGAGTCCGAGTCCTTCTTGTCGTCCCCGCCGCAGGCGGCCGCGAGACCGCCGGCGAGCAGGACCGCCATCGCCGTACCCAGTCCGCGCCGCATGATGGCCCTCATGGCGGACCCCTCTCAGGTTGTGTCTTCCATTGCGTGGGAGCGCTCCCACGAAGGAAAGACCGTGAGCCGCCTCACTGTCAATCCGCCGCAACACAACCGTTACAACGAGGACAGAACCGGCCGGGCCCCGGTCGGGGCCCGGCTCAGCCCTCCTGTACGGTGGACAGCCGCCGGCCGGCCGGGACGGGCGCCGTGGACCGCCGCACGACCAGTTCCGGGCGGAACAGCAGCTCCGTCCGGGGCGACCGCGCGCCCCGGATCTCGTCGAGCACCGTGCTGACCGCCGCCATCGACATCTCCCGCACGGCTTGGCGGATCGTGGTCAGCGGCGGGTCGAGGTA
>NZ_JBEPCJ010000071.1:0-56177 GCF_040299565.1 Spirillospora sp. NPDC000708 | reverse complement strand
GCCGACACCTCGATGGTCTCGCCCACCACGGCCTTCGCCGGCCACCGGCCGCCCCCCACCACCGGGGCCACGTCCAGGATCGGGATCCGCCCGAGCCTCGGAATACCGGTGAGCGTGGAGGTTCCGGACTCGACCTGCATATGGCATCCCCTACCCGTTCGAGACTTCCGAAACGTCCATGCCCGGGAAGCGGCGCCACCTGTCATCGAGTCGCCGATAACTTTGCGCGACCGTCCGGGCGACGCTCCGCCACGGCACGCGACGAGCGTCCGGGATCGCTGGGCCGCCGTTGGGCGGATCTTGACCGCGGACCGCCCCGGGGATGCGAACCCGGCGGCGCGGCGGATCGTTGAACCGGCGTGCCCGATCACGTGCCGATGGAGCTGGTGCGCCCGCTGGTGCTGTGGGCGCTGATCGCGGGGGCGGTGGCCCTGCTGTGGCACCCCGTCGCGCGGCGGACGGGGTGGCCGCCGCTGCCCGCGCGGGCGCTGCTGGCCTGGACGGGCCTCGTGCTGGCGATCACGCTGCCGGCGACCGTCGCGCCGGGCGCGGGCGGGCGGCTGGAGCACTGCGTCGCGACCCCGGTGTCCGACATCGCGTGGTCGCTGCGCATCTTCGGATCGCGCGGCCTGGAGGACGTCATGAATGTTGCCTTATGGGTACCTTTGGGTTTCCTGGGGGTGCTGGTGTCCCGCCGTCCGGTGGCGGCGCCGGCGATGTTCTCGGCGGGGTTCGTTCTGGTCGAATTCCTGCAAACTCTTGATCCGGGTCGCGAGTGCGATCCCGGTGACATGGCGTACAACTCGATCGGCGTGGCCGCGGGAGCCCTTGCGGCGTCGGGGTTCCTGCGCGTCCGCGCGCTCGCCGCCGACCGATCCGCGAAGTGACGAAACCCCTCCCGGCTGTCGCGTCATCGCATCGCATTGCATAGCGTGACGTTGCGTGAAGGCAATCCGACGATTCACGGTCCGCACCGTCCTTCCAGAGCCGCTCCGGCAGCTCGAGGAGCTCGTCCTCAATCTGCGCTGGTCGTGGCACCACGAGACGCTGGACCTGTTCCGCGCCGTGGACCCTGCGCTGTGGGAGGCCGTCCACCACGACCCGGTCCGGCTGCTCGGCGAGGTCGCGCCCGAACGGCTGGCGCAGCTCGCCGAGGACCGGCGCTTCCTGCGCCGGCTCCAGGACACGGCCGAGGACCTGCACGAGTACCTGACCGCACCGCGCTGGTACCAGTCGCTGGCCGGCGCGCCCTCGTCCATCGCCTACTTCTCGCCCGAGTACGGCATCACCGCTGCGCTGCCGCAGTACTCCGGCGGCCTCGGCATCCTGGCCGGCGACCACCTCAAGACCGCCAGCGACCTCGGCGTGCCGATCATCGCGGTCGGGCTGCTGTACCGGCACGGGTACTTCTCCCAGTCGCTGTCGCCGGACGGCTGGCAGCTGGAGCGCTACCCGCCGATCGACCCGAACGGGCTGCCGCTGACCCTGCTGCGCGAGGCCGACGGGACCCCGGTCCGCGTCGCGATCGGCCTGCCCCGGGGCGGGGCGGGGCGCGGCAACGGCGCCGGCGGCGCCGAACCCGGGGCCGGTGGCCACGAACTGCACGCGCAGGTGTGGCTGGCCAAGGTCGGCCGCGTCCCGCAGCTGCTGCTGGACTCCGACGTCGAGGACAACGACCCCGCCGCCCGCGACGTCACCGACCGGCTCTACGGCGGCGGCGGCGACCACCGGCTGCTGCAGGAGATGCTGCTCGGCATCGGCGGCGTCCGCGCCATCCGCGCGTACTGCCGCATCACCGGCCACCCCGCGCCCGAGGTGTTCCACACCAACGAGGGGCACGCCGGGTTCCTCGGCCTGGAACGCATCCGCGAGCTCGTGTCCGAGCACGCGCTGACGTTCGACGAGGCCCTGGAGGCGACCCGCGCGGGCACGGTGTTCACCACGCACACCCCGGTGCCCGCCGGGATCGACCGGTTCCCGCGCGAGCTGGTCGCCCGGTACTTCGGCGGCGCCAACGAGGACCCGCACGTCCCCGTCGAACGCGTCCTCGCGCTCGGCGCCGAGGACTACCCCGGCGGCGACCGCACCGTGTTCAACATGGCCGTCATGGGGATGCGGCTGGCGCAGCGCGTCAACGGCGTCAGCCAGCTGCACGGCGAGGTCAGCCGCGAGATGTTCGGCGGCCTGTGGGGCGGCTTCGACACCGCCGAGGTCCCGATCGGGTCCATCACCAACGGCGTCCACGCCGGCACATGGGTGGCGCGGGAGGTCCTCGACCTCGCCGCCCGCGAGATCCCGGCGCTGATGGCGTCCGGGCGCGGCTGGGAGGAGGTCCGCGACGTCCCGGAGAGCGAGATCTGGCGGATCCGCGGCCTGCTCCGCGAACGGCTCGTGCTCGACGCGCGGCGCCGGCTCCGCGAGTCGTGGAGGCAGCGCGGCGCCAGCGAGGCCGAGACGTCCTGGATCGACGACGCCCTCGACCCGAACGTGCTGACCATCGGGTTCGCGCGGCGCGTCCCGTCCTACAAGCGGCTCACGCTGATGATGAGCGACCCGGACCGGCTGCGCCGCATCCTGCTGGACCCGGACCGGCCGGTGCAGATCGTCATCGCGGGGAAGGCGCACCCCGCCGACGAGGGCGGCAAGCGGCTCATCCAGGAGATCGTCCGGTTCTCCGGCGAGGAGGACGTCCGGCACCGCATCGTGTTCCTGCCCGACTACGACATGGCGCTCGGGCGGCTCATGGTGCAGGGCTGCGACGTGTGGATGAACAACCCGCTGCGCCCGCTGGAGGCGTGCGGCACGTCCGGGATGAAGGCGGCCCTGAACGGCGGGCTGAACCTGTCCATCCGGGACGGCTGGTGGGACGAGTGGTACGACGGGCAGAACGGCTGGGCGATCCCGTCCGCCGACGGCCTCGCGAGCCCCGACCGGCGCGACGAGCTGGAGGCCGGCGCGCTGTACGAGCTGATCGAGGACCACGTCTCGGTCACCTTCTACGACCGCGACTCGGCCGGGCTGCCGCGCCGCTGGCTGGAGATGGTCAAGCACACCATCGCCACCCTCGGCCCGAAGGTGCTGGCCGGCCGGATGCTCCGCGACTACGTCCTGGACCTGTACACCCCGGCGGCCGAGTCCGAGCGGGAGATGGTCGCCGACAAGTACGCCGGTGCGCGCGCGCTGGCCGGCTGGAAGCAGCGGGTCGCCAAGGCGTGGCCGGGCGTCACCGTCGAGCACGTCGAGTCCAACGGCGGGGAGAGCCCGCAGGTCGGGGCGCTGCTGACGGTGAAGGCCGTCGTCGCGCTCGGCGGCCTCGACCCCGACGACGTCGCCGTCGAGGTCGCCTACGGCCGGGTGGACGACTCCGACGCGCTGACCGACCCGTCCTACCTGGAGCTGGGCGGCGCCGAACCGGCGGGCGACGGGCGGCTGCGCTACACCGGCGAGGTCCCGCTCGGCCGCAGCGGCGCGTTCGGGTACGGCGTCCGGGTCGTCCCGAGCCACCCGATGCTGTCCACGCGGGCGGAGATGGGGCTCGTCGCGCTGCCGCCGGCGCCGCACGGCATGACGAACGGCGACCTGCGCTAGCCGGCCGCCTCGTCCTCCTCGTCCGCCTCGTCCTCGTCGTCGGGCGGCGGGTCCGGCATCCGCCACCCGGCGACGAGCACGGGCAGCAGCATGTGCGTCTCGAACAGCGCGACGACGCCGACCACGACGGCCGCCATCGGGACGCGGTCGGTGTCGGCGGCCAGCACCCCGACCACGACGGCGACGAGCACCGCGAGCATGACCCGGTGCGCGACGGTGAAGGCGCGCAGCCGGTCGGCGACCTGCCGCTCGTCCAGCCGGCTCTCCGCCAGCGACGTCGTCCCGCGCGTCGCGATGTTCAGCGCGGCGACCACCGGGATCGTGGTCGCCACCGACACGGCCAGCAGGCCGATCGTCGTCCACATGGCGGTGTCGCTGGGCGCGAGGTTCCACGACACGACCGTCCCGGCCCAGATCATGGCGAGGCCCGCGAGCCCGGCGGCGGCGAGCGCCCGCCGCCGGCGCCGCGTCGCGTGCCAGGACGTCAGCAGGTCGGACTGCAGCACCTCCTCCCGGCGGCGCGTCCACCGTTCCCACATTCCGGGCTTCCCTCCCTCGGGCGTCATCACGTGCTCCCCAGCCGCGGGAACGGCGTCAGCGAGAACACGACCTCGACCGGCACCTCGAAGAACGCGGCGATCCGCAGCGCGAGGTGCAGGCTCGGGCTGTACTCGCCGCGCTCCAGGTAGCCGATCGTCTGGTAGTGGACGCCCAGCGCCGTCGCCAGCTCCCGGCGCGACACGCCGCGCTCGGCGCGCAGCACCGCGATCCGGTTGTGGACGTGCTCCTTGTCCGCCTTGCCGTCCGCCACCGGCCCAGTCTCCCGCACCCGGAGGTCAGAACGCGCCCTGGGCGGCCCGGCGCTCGCGGCGGGCGGCCAGCCGCGCCCCCGACTCCCGGCGCGCCGCCCGCAGCAGCAGCCACGGCGCGACCAGCAGGCCCGCGGCGGCCCACGCGCCGAGCATCCCCGCGGTCTCCAGCGGGCGCCAGCTCCCGCCGATCTCCCCGGCGAGCATCGCGTCCGGCAGGAACGCCGACCGCAGCCCGAGCCCCTCCCAGTACAGCGGGAACGCCTGCGCGACCCACCGCACCGGCTCCGGCAGCGACGTCACCGGGAACAGCACCCCGGAGATGACCATCAGGCCCATCACCGGCAGGGACAGGACGCTCGCGGCGTTGCGCGGCCCCGGCAGCAGCGTGCCGAGCGCGGCGCCGAACGGCACGACCGCGAGGGTGCCGAGCGCCACCACCCACAGCAGCGTCAGCCACCGCCCCGGGTCGGACGGCAGGTCTAGGCCCGCCAGCGCCATGCCCGCGACCAGCATCAGCACCACGTACATGACGATCTGCAGCAGCACCGAGACGGCCCGCCCGACGACGTAGGCGGCGACGCCGCCCGGGACCGTCCGCAGCCGCAGCAGCGTGCCCTCCTCCCGGTCCGCCGCGATCATCATGGCGAGGTTCATCAGCCCGGTCGAGAACACGCAGAACGCGACGAACCCCGCCGCGAGCAGCAGGCCCTCCGACACGTGCGTGCCCTGCGCGTCGTGGCCGCCCTGCCAGCGCACCATCAGCACGAAGACGCCGACGGTCCCGACGACGCCGGTCAGCAGCTCGCGCCGGTTCCTCAGCGAGTGGACGTGCTCGGCCCAGCCGCGCCGGACCCCCATCCGGATCGTCCTGGTGTTCACGCCGCCGTCCTCTCCGCGCCCGCGCCCGCTCCGGTCGCGGCGGTCTCGGCGCCGCCGACCAGGTTCAGGTAGCTCTGCTCCAGCGTCGGCCGCCGGATCTCCAGCCCCGGCACCGGACCGCCGAACCGCTTGTGCAGCTCGTACGCCAGCCGCGACGGGTCCGGCGTCCGCTCGGCGCGGGGCGCGCCGTCCTCCAGCCACCGCACCTCCGACGCCGCCTGCACGACCGACGCCAGCGCGGACGGCGTGCCGCTCACCGTGACCTCGCCCCGCACCAGGATCGCGATGCGGTCCGCGAGCCGCTCGGCCTCCGCCAGGTCGTGCGTGGTCAGCAGGATCGTCATGCCGTCCTCGCGGGCGAGGCGCCCGACCAGCTCGTGGAAGTCGCTGCGCGCCCGCGGGTCGAACCCGGCGGTCGGCTCGTCCAGGAACAGCACCTCCGGCCGGCCGACGATGCCGAGCGCGACGTCCAGGCGGCGGCGCTGCCCGCCCGACAGACGCGCCGCGGGCAGCACGGCCTGCTCCGCCAGCCCCATGGCCTCCAGCAGCTCGTCGGGGTCGCGTGGCCGGTCGTAGAACGCCGCGATGTGCGCCAGCAGCTGCCGGACGCCCCAGCGCGGATGGTCCTGCCAGTCCTGCAGGACGATCCCGAGCCGCGCCCGCCACGCCGCGCCGGCCGTGCCGGGGTCGGCGCCGAGCACCCGCACCTCCCCGGACGAGCGGCGCCTGAACCCCTCCAGGATCTCGATCGTGGTGGTCTTGCCCGCGCCGTTCGGGCCGAGCAGCGCCGCCACCTCGCCCGCCCCGACCTCCAGGTCGACGCCGCGCAGCACCTCGGTGCGGCCGTAGCGCATCCGCAGGTCGCGCGTCCGGATCACCGGACCGGTCATGCCCACCTCCTCCGTACGGGAACTTCGATCGTTCGATGTAATCCTGCATCTTTTGATAGTAGAAGTACTACATCTCGTTGCAAGGTCGCAAGACACCGCACCTGGCAGGATGGGGCCGTGCGCGCACCAGCCCTCGCCCGGTACCGCGCCGCGTCCGCGCTCCGGTGGCCGCGCGGCCGCCGCGCCGACGCGCTGCTGGGCGCCGCCTGCTTCGCCGTCCTCGCCGTGATCGCGCTGATCGCGAACTACGGGCTCCATCGCGGCGCCCTGCCGCTCTACGGGTGGGCGCTGCTGGCGGTCGCCTGCGGCGCGCTGGCCTTCCGCCGCAGCCGCCCCCGCACCGTGGCGGCCGTCACCTTCGTCGCCTGCGCCCTCTACTACCCGCTCACCGCGCCCGACGGCCCGATCATCATGACCTTCGTCATCGCGCTCTACACCGCGGCGGCCGAAGGGCACCTCGCCTCGGCGTCCGCGCTCGCCGCCGTCGCGATGGGCGCCACCCTCTACGGCAACGACGCCGACCAGGTCAACCACCTCGCCGACGCCGCGAGCTTCCTGCTCGCCGGCTGGTTCGTCGCCGTCATCGCCATCGGCGGCTTCGCCCGCAACCGGCGCGCCTACCTGCGCGAGGCCGAACGCCGCCTCGCCGCCGCCGAACGCTCCCGCGAGGCGGAGGCCAGCCGCCGCGCCGTCGAGGAGCGGCTCCGCATCGCCCGCGAGCTGCACGACGCGCTCGGCCACAACATCTCGCTGATCCACGTCCAGGCCACCGCCGCGCTCCACGTCCTGCAACGCGAGCCCGGCCGGGCCGGGGAGGCCCTCACCGCCATCAAGGACGCCAGCAAGGACAGCCTCCGCGAGCTGCGCGCCACGCTCGGCGTGCTGCGCCAGGTCGACGCCCCCCTGCCGGACGCCCCGCCCGGCCTCGCCCGGCTGGACGAGCTCGCCGCCGGCACCACCGCCGCCGGCCTCACCGTCCGCACCGAGACCGAGGGCGCGCCCCGCCCCCTGCCGCCGGACGCCGACCACGCCGCGTACCGGATCGTCCAGGAGGCCCTCACGAACGTCACCCGGCACTCCGGCGCCTCGGCCGCCGTCGTCCGCGTCCGGTACGGCGACGGCGACGTCACCGTCCTCGTCGAGGACGACGGCGGCGGGACCGCCGCAGCAGCCCCCGCCGGCACCGGCTCCGGGATCCGCGGCATGCGCGACCGCGCCGAGGCCCTCGGCGGCACCCTCGACGCCGCGCCCCGCCCCGGCGGCGGGTTCACCGTCCGCGCCACCCTCCCCACCTGACACGATGATCACATGAAGGTCTTCGTCTCGGTCGACATGGAAGGCGTCTCGGGGCTCACCGACCCCGAGGAGATGCGCGCCGGCGGGCGCGGCTACGAGCGCGGCTGCGAGCTGATGACGGGCGACGCGAACGCGGCGGTCCGCGCCGCGTTCGACGCGGGCGCCGACCAGGTCGTCGTCACCGACTCGCACGGCCGCGGCAAGAACCTGCGCGCCGACCTGATCGACGAGCGCTGCACGCTGATCCGGGGCCCGCACATGGCGATGCGGATGGGCGAGGGCCTGGACGCCTCCTTCGACGTCGCCCTGTACGTCGGCTACCACGCCCGCGCCGGCGCCGAACGCGGCGTCCTCAACCACACCTGGATGGGCCGCGAGATCCAGGACGCGCGCCTGAACGGGGAGGTCGCGGGGGAGATCCGGCTGATGGCGGGCTACGCGGGCTCGCTCGGCGTCCCCGTCGGCCTCGTCGCGGGCGACGAGGCGGCCTGCGCCGAGGCCCGCGACGTCCTCGGCGCCGTCCCGACCGTCGCGGTCAAGGCGGGCCGCGACCGCTACGCCGCCGAGCTGATCCCGCCCGCCCGCGCCCAGGAGATGATCTACGAGACGGCCCTGCGCTCCCTGCGCGCCCCGTCCGGCTGGCGCCCGCTGCGGCTCCCGTCCCCCTACACCCTGTCCATCGACTGGAACTCCACGTCGATCGCCCAGTCCTGCGCCCTCATCCCGGGCGTCGCCCTGACCGCCTCCCGCACCACCGAGTTCACCTCGGCCGACTACGCCGAGGTCGTCGGCCTCCTCGGCATCTGCGCCACCCTCGCCGGCGACATCGCCTGCACAGGCCGCCACTACGGCTGACCCCGCCCACGCCGCACCCCCAGCGGGTCAGTCGGTGGGGGTGTCGGCGGCCAGGGCCTCGTAGGCGGAGAGGAGGGCGTCGGTGAGGGGGCGGCGGCGGATCCTTACCGGGGGCGGCGTCGCCACCTGGAGGATGAAGCCGGGCGGGACGGGCGGCGTTGGCGGACGGTCGCGCAGGCGGGCCAGGCCCGACGGGGGCGTCCAGAAGCCGGCGGCCGAGAGCGGCTCGTCCTCCATGGCCAGCGGGTCGGGAGCGGCGGCGGGGCCGCGGCGCAGGGCGGTGAGGAGCTGGTCGCGGCCGCGGCCGTTCCACTCGAGGATGAGGAACGGGTCGTCGTCGAACGCCTCGGCGAGGAGGTACAGGACGGCCGCGGCGTGCTTGCACGGGTCGCCCCAGTCGGGGCAGTCGCACATCAGGTGCAGGTCGGAGGCCGTACTGGGGAACAGGGCGAGGCCGAGTTCGGCGAAGACCCATTCGATCTCCGGCGGCATCTCGCCGGCGAGGAGGCGGGCGCGGAACACGGCGCGGGACGCCAGTTCCTTCTCCGCGGCGCGCCAGTTCGCGGCGCCGATCCCCTCGATGCCGAGGGCCACCTCGTACGGCTCGGGCCGGGAGCCCCTGACCTTCGCGGTCACCTCGTAAGGGGTGACGCGCAGGTCGTACACCTGGCCTTTGCGGGCATAGGTGCGCCCGCGGGAGAGGCGCCCGGTGTCGGCGAACGACTCGACGAGGTCGATGAAGCGGCGCGACCACCATTGCGCGCCGATCGAGCCGCGCTTGGTGCGCGCCCTGATGCCCTCGTCGTCCATCAGTCGCTCACCGCCTCGGGGGACAGCCGCAGCACGTCGCGGAGTTCGGCGACGGACAGCTCGGTCAGCCATTCCTCGCCCGTGCCGACGATGGACTCGGCGAGGGCCTTCTTGCGCTCGATCATCTCGTCGACGCGCTCCTCCATCGTCCCGACGCAGATGAACTTGCGGACCTGCACGTTGCGGGTCTGGCCGATGCGGAACGCCCGGTCGGTGGCCTGGTCCTCGACGGCGGGGTTCCACCACCGGTCGACGTGCACGACGTGGTTGGCGGCGGTCAGCGTGAGGCCGGTGCCGGCCGCCTTGAGGGACAGCAGGAAGATCGCCGGCTCCTCGTCCCGCTGGAAGTGCTGGACGAGGTCGTCGCGGGCCTGCTTGGACGTCCCGCCGTGCAGCCAGAGCACCGGGCGTTCGAGCCGGGCCGCGAGGTAGGGCTGGAGCATCGAGCCGAACTCGGCGTACTGGGTGAAGACGAGCGCCTTCTCGCCCTGGTCGAGGACCTCGGCGCAGATCTCCTCGAGCCGTTCGAGCTTCCCGGACCGGCCCGGCAGCCGCGAGCCGTCCTTCAGCAGGTGCGCGGGATGGTTGCAGACCTGCTTGAGCTTGGCCATCGTCGCCAGGACGAGCCCGCGCCGCTGCTTGTCGTCGGCCTCGGCGATCTGCTCCAGCATGTCGTCGACGGTGGCCTGGTAGAGGGACGCCTGCTCGGTCGTCAGGTTGCAGTAGACCTTGATCTCCTGCTTCTCCGGCAGGTCGGAGATGATCGACCTGTCGGTCTTGAGGCGGCGCAGGATGAACGGCTGCGTCGCCCGCTTGAGCGCGAGCGCCGCCTGCTCGTCGCCCTCGCGCTCGATCGGCACGGCGAACCGCTGCCGGAACACCGCGCGCGGCCCGAGCAGCCCCGGGTTGGCGAACTCCATGATCGACCAGAGCTCGGTGAGGTGGTTCTCGACGGGCGTGCCGGTGAGCGCGATCCGGGTGCGCGCCGGGATGCTCCGCACCGCCCGGGCCTGCCGGGTGCCGCTGTTCTTCAGCGCCTGCGCCTCGTCGCAGACGACCCGCTCCCATCCGACGGGCGCGAGCATCTCCGCGTCCCGCGCCGCCGTCCCGTAGGTCGTCAGCACCAGGTCGGCGGCCGCGGCGGCCTTGAGCAGGTCCTCGCCGCGGTGCCGGCCCGTCCCGTGGTGGACGTACACGCGGAGCTTCGGCGCGAACCGCGCCGCCTCCCGCTGCCAGTTCCCCACCAGCGACATCGGCAGGATCGCCAGCGTGGGGCCGGGGCGGGCGGCGTCCTCCCGTTCGTGGACGAGAAGGGACAGAACGGAGATCGTCTTGCCAAGCCCCATATCGTCCGCGAGAAGGGCGCCCAGCCCCAGATCGTTCATGAAGGTCAGCCAGGCCAGGCCGCGCTCCTGGTACGGCCGCAGGTCGGCGTCCAGGTCGTCGGGTGTGCGCATCGGGGTGAGGCGGTGGTCGGCCTCGCCGGACAGGAGGTCGCCGAAGGTGCCGTCGGCGTCGACGGCGGTCAGCGGGAGCGCGTCGTCGCCCGCGTGGACGATCGCGCGGATCGCCTCGGCGGCGGCCATCCGGCCTTGGCGGGGGTGGCGCAGGAAGTCGAGGGCGGCTTCGAGCTGCTCCTCGTCCAGCTCGACCCACTGGCCGCGCAGCCGGACGAGCGGGGTCTTCAGCCGGGCCAGCTCCTCGAGTTCCGCCTCGTCGATGCTCTCGTCGCCGATGGCGAGGTCCCACCGGAAGTTCACCATGCCCTTGAGGTCGAAGCCGGACGGCGCGGCGGCGCCGGCGGACGCCTCGGGGTCGTCGGTGCGGGTGGTCAGCTTCATGCCGAGCTTCGCCTTGCCCGCCCACTGGGGGAGCAGGACGCCGAACCCGGCGGCGGCCAGCATCGGCGCGGCGCGGCGGAGGAAGCGGAACGCGCCGGCGGTGTCGAGGGTCAGCGCGGCGGGCGCCGGGTCGTCGAGCGCGGGCGCGATGTCGGGGAACAGGCGCAGCGCGCGGCCGAGGCCGGCGAGGAGCGTCTCCTCCGCGTCCGGGATCGAGGTGGCGTCGCCCGCCCACACCATCGCGGCGGGCACGTAGAGGCTGGGGTCGTCGGTGCCCTGGAGCGCGAACTCGACCCTCCAGGCGTCGCCGGGCTCGGTGTCCTCCTCGTCGTCCGGTTCGGGGAACGGGTCGGCGCTGAACTCCTCGGCGCCCGGCTCGGTGAGCCGGAAGCAGACGCGCAGCGGTCCGGACGGGCGGCGCGCGGCGGCGGCCCACGCGTCCAGCTCGGCGATCAGCTCGTCGGGGTCGTCGCCGGGCTCCCGCGCGACCTCGGCGGACGGGCCGGTCAGCGCCTCCGCCCAGCGCTCGGCGAGCGGCAGCCGGTCGGGCACCCGGCCGCGCCGGGCCGGCAGCAGGGGATGCGGGACGGTGCCCCGGACGGCGGTGTCGACCAGCCCGGACAGCGCCTCCCGCAGCACCTCGGCGGCGGGACGGCCTCCGTCGGCGGCGCGGCACGCGGCGGGCATCGCGCGGGCCAGCGCCCGGAACCGGGCCGGGTCGTCGAGGACGGGGCGCCAGCGGGCGACGAGGTCGCCGTCCTCGCGCAGCAGCGCGGGCAGCACCTGGCCGCGCCGGGCGAGGTGCACGGCCTCGTCCGCGAGGACGCACAGGAACCGCAGGTCGGAACCGGGGACGACGTCGCCGCTGTGCTCGGCGGCCTGGAGCAGCGCCATCGCCGGGAACGGCTCCAGCACCAGCGCCGGCACCCGCCACGGCCGCAGCCCTGGCTCCTCGGACACCGGTTCGGGACCGAGCTCGGCGGACGGCAGCGGATGGTCGCCGGCGGTCGGCAGCGTCATCGTCAGCTCGACGCGGAACGCGCCGCGCAGGAGCGGCTCGTAGGACGTCCCGCCGAAGTCGCGGGTCGCGAACGGGTGCTCGTCGCCGCCGGACGGCTCGTGCGGGCCGGTGCGCTCGGCCCACAGGCAGAGCGCTCCGCCATGCCAGGCGGCATGGGCGACCAGCATCCGAGACTCCCGGTGACGTGCGATGTGACTGCCGCGCCCGAAGCTACCAGTGGTGTCCGACAGCCGGGCCGCCGCGACGGGCGGGGCGGTGGTGGCCGGCGGGGCGCCCGGGCTTGTTAGGTTCGGGACGTCGGTCGACCAGAGGATCTTGGAGGCGTTCGTGGGCGAGTTCGTGCGGGTGGAGACGGAGGGCGGCGTCGCGACGATCCGGCTGGACCGTCCGAAGATGAACGCCCTGAACGCGCGGATGCAGCGGGAGCTGATCGAGGCGGCGGGCGAGGTCGCCGCGGACGACGCGGTCGCGGCGGTGGTGCTGTACGGCGGGGAGCGGGTGTTCGCGGCGGGCGCCGACATCAAGGAGATGGCGCCGATGCGGTACGCGGAGATGGCGGCGGGCCACTCCCGGCTGCTGCAGGACTTCACCAAGGCGCTCGCCGCGATCCCGAAGCCGGTCATCGCGGCGATCACCGGATACGCGCTGGGCGGCGGCCTGGAGGTCGCGCTGACCGCGGACTTCCGCGTCGCGGGCGAGGGCGCGAAGGTCGGGCAGCCGGAGATCCAGCTCGGCATCATCCCCGGCGCGGGCGGCACGCAGCGGCTCGCGCGGCTCGTCGGGCCGTCCAAGGCCAAGGACCTGATCTTCTCTGGAAGGCACGTCGCGGCGGACGAGGCGCTCGCGATGGGCCTGGTGGACCGGGTCGTCCCGGACGCCGACGTCTACACGGCGGCCAAGGAGTGGGCGGCGTCGTTCGTGGGCGGGCCCGCGGTCGCGCTGCGCGCCGCGAAGCAGGCCGTCGACGCGGGACTGGAGGTCGACCTGGCGACCGGGCTGGAGATCGAGCGGGTGCAGTTCGCCGCGCTGTTCGCCACCGAGGACCAGAAGGACGGCATGAAGTCCTTCATGGAGGAGGGGCCGGGCAAGGCGACGTTCAAGGGCCGCTGAGCGCGCGCTCCCGCGCCGCCGTGCCGCCCGGTGCCGTGCCGTCCGGTGCCGTGGCTTCCGGTGCCGTCGCTTGGGTGGCCGCGCGCTCCTGCGCGTCGAGGACGTCGGCGGCGTAGCGCTCGGTCCAGCGGCCCAGGGCGGAGAGGGGTTCGAGCATCCCGCGCCCGGCGCCGGTCAGCTCGTACTCCACGCGCGGCGGCGCCTCGGCATAGCGGCGGCGGACGACCAGCCCGTTGTGCTCGAGGCGCCGCAGCGTCTCCGTCAGCACCTTCTGGCTGATGCCGCCGATCCGGTCCTGGAGTTCGCGCGGGCGCAGCGGGCCGTGCTGCAGCGTCCACACCACGACGCCGGTCCAGGTGCCGGACAGCAGGTCGAGGCCGAGCCGCGTCTGGCAGTCGGCGACGAACTCGAGATCGTCCATTCTGCCCCTCCCGATACGCACCGGATGGTGCGGAACGAACCGCTTAGCGTCCCGTCCGACGGTAATCGACACGGGAGGTCGTCATGCGGATCGGTGTGCTGGGCGCAGGCAACATGGCGGACGCGCTCGCCGCGCAGTGGGCGCGCAAGGGGCACGAGGTGCGGATCGGGGCGCGGGAGCCGGAGAAGGCGGTCGCGCTGGCGGGCCGCATCGGCGGCGGCGCTGAAGGCGGGACGCTGCGCGAGGCGGCCGCGTTCGGGGAGGCGGTCCTGCTGGCCGTCACCCATGAGGGCGTCGAGGACGCCCTGCGGCAGGCGGGCCCCCTCGCGGGACGCGTCCTCCTCGACTGCACGAACCCGATGGAGCCGCCGTTCGAGCGGATGAAGACCGAGGGCGGCCCCTCGGCGGCGCGCCGCATCGCCGACCTGACCGGCGCGCGGGTGGTGAAGGCGTTCAACACGTGCCCGGACACGGTGTGGCGGATGGCGCCGCCGGAGTTCGGCGGGCGGCCCCTCGGCGTCCCGCTGTGCGGGGACGACCCGGACGCGCTGGCCGTGGCGCGCCGCCTGGTGGCCGACATCGGCTGCGTCCCGATGGACGGCGGCGGGCTGGCCCGGGCCGGGCTCCTGGAGGCGGCGACGGCGTTCCTCGTCGGCCTCTGGATGGCGGGGGAGGACCCGGTGGCGATGCTGCCGCCGGCCGCCGTTGTGGCGGACGTCGAACCGATGCGGACGTCCGAAACCGCCGCCCGCTGACGGCCTGCGGGACGGCCCCGGCGCGGGGCCGTCCCGCGTCCGGACCGAGTGCGGCCGTGGGCGAGCTGAGGGCGGGCACCGCGCGCGCGTCCGGGGGCGCCGGATCCGGACGCCATGCGATTTCGGCGGGCGGCCCGGTCCGGACGAAGATCGCCGATAGCATCTGCCGCCATGCGACACGCGTACCGAACCGCGCTCGTGACCGGCGCGTCCAGCGGGATCGGCGAGAGCTTCGCCCGCCTCCTCGCCGCCCGCGGCACCGACCTGGTCATCGTGGCCCGCCGCGGCGACCTGCTGGACGGGCTCGCCCGCGAGCTGGTCGAGCGGTACCGGGTCGCGGTCGAGGTGCTGGCCGCCGACCTCACCGACCCCGCGCAGCGCGGCGAGATCGAGCGGCGGCTGCGCGCCGAACCCGTCGAGCTCCTGGTCAACAACGCGGGCCACGGCGCCTTTGGAGCGTTCGCGGACCTGCCCATGGAGGACCACCTGCGGCAGATGGAGCTGAACGTCACCGCGCTGGTGCGGCTCACCCACGCGGCGATCCCCGGGATGATCCTGCGCGGCCGCGGCGGCGTGCTGAACGTCGCGTCCATGGCCGGGTTCACGCCGTCGCCCGGCAGCGCCACCTACGGCGCGACCAAGGCGTACGTCGCGTCCTTCTCCGAGAGCCTGCACGCGGAGGTCGCGTCCAAGGGCGTCCATGTGACCGCGCTGTGCCCCGGGTTCACCCGCACCGAGGACGACGCCCCGACCAACCTGCTGTGGCTGCGCCGCGACGACGTGGCCAGGGCCGGGCTGGACGCGGTGGCGGCCGGCCGCGCGCTCTGCGTTCCCGGCGCGCAGTACAAGGCCGCGCTGCCGGCGCTGAAGCTCGTCCCGCGCCCGCTGCTCCGCGCCGCGGTGAACCGGATGTGGCACCAGGCGGCCGACACGCAGTGACAAAAGGAAGCCGCCGGTTTCGCTCAGGTCTACAAAACACTCCCGTGGTTGATTGTCACGGGGGTGACTTGACGCGGGTCAGGTGGACTGGCGACCATCGAACCTACGCTTGAGTAGGTTGAGGTTCGGCCTGCCGGGCGCCCCAGAACGTGCCGCGGGCGCGGCGGCACCGTCCGGCACTCCAACTCGTCCAGCGAAGGAAACGCATGTCCGTGACCCCCGAAGAGAAGTTCCAGACCGGCCTCCTGCTCGACCTCGAGCCGGTGGTCGAGACGGAGCTCAACCGGCACCTGTCCATGGCCAAGGAATGGTTCCCGCACCAGTACGTGCCGTGGAGCGAGGGCCGCGACTTCGACGGGCCGCTCGACGGCGAGCCCTGGTCGATCGAGCAGTCGAAGGTGACCCCGGAGGCGCGCGAGTCCCTCATCGTCAACCTCCTGACCGAGGACAACCTGCCCGGCTACCACCGCGCCATCGCGACCGTGTTCGGCCGCGAGGGCGCCTGGGGCACCTGGGTCAACCGGTGGACGGCCGAGGAGAACCGGCACGGCATCGTCATCCGCGACTACCTCACCGTCACCCGCGCCGTCGACCCCGTCGCGCTCGAGCGGGCCCGGATGCACCACATGGAGGCCGGCTACGAGGCCGACCACGGCGAATCGTTCCTGCACGGCACCGCCTACGTGTCGTTCCAGGAGCTGGCCACCCGCGTGTCGCACCGCAACACCGGCAAGGCGTCCGGCGACCCGCTCTGCGAGCAGATGATGGCGCGCGTCGCGGCCGACGAGAACCTGCACATGATCTTCTACCGGAACCTGATGGGCGCCGCGCTGGAGGCCGCCCCGAACGAGACGATGCGGGCCATCACCGACGTCGTCAAGGCGTTCCAGATGCCCGGCCACAGCATCGACGGGTTCCTGCGCAAGTCCGTCGTCATCGCCAACGCCGGCATCTACGACCTGCGCCTGCACCACGACGACGTCCTCAGCCCCGTGCTGCGCAAGTGGGGGGTCTTCGACCGCACGGACCTGACCGGCGACGGGGAGAAGGCCCGCGAGGAGCTCGCCGAGTTCATGGAGCAGCTCGACGCCGCCGCGACCAAGTTCGAGACCCGCCGCGAGGAGCGCCGCGCCCGCCAGGCCGCCCGCAAGGGCTGAGCCCCGCACCGAGCCGCGCCCGCCCGCGCCGGGACCGCACCGCCCCGCGCCGGGAGCGCACCGCCTCGCGCCGCGTCGCGGCCGTTTCGTGATCTTCTCGCGGGAACGGCCGCGCCGCCGCCGGCGTCCGATCGGGTTTTGCCGGAACGTGATCGCGGTTTCCGGCGTCTCAGTGTTCATGGGGACCCAACGGCGCCTGGGTGAGTATCGGCTGCTGGACGAGATCGGCCGGGGGAGCACCGCGATCGTGCACCTGGCCCTGGACGCGCAGGGCCGCGAGGTCGCGGTCAAGGAGCTGTGCCCGCAGGTCGCGGGCGAGCCGGAGGCGCTCGCGCGGCTGGCCCGCGAGCTGGCCGTGCAGGCGCGGGTGAACAGCCGGTACGTCGCGCGGCTGCTGGACGGCCGGGTGTCGGCGGAGCGGCCGTACGTCGTCATGCAGTACGTGCCGGGCTGCCCGCTGAACGCGCTGGTCGACGCGTACGGGCCGCTCGCGGGGGACCGGCTCGTCCGGTTCGCGCGGCGGCTGGCGCTGGCCGTCGCCGACGTGCACGACGCGGGCGTGCTGCACCGGGACGTCTCGCCCGGCAACGTGATCGTGCTGGGCGACCGGCCGACGCTGATCGACTTCGGCATCTCCCACCACGAGGGGATGGAGCAGATCACCCGGCGCGGGATGGTCGTGGGGACGCCCGCCTACCTGGCCCCGGAGCTGATCGAGGGGGAGCGCGCCACGACCGCGTCGGACGCGTTCTCCTGGGGGGCGACCGCGGCGTTCGCGGCGACGGGCCGCCCGCCGTTCGGGCGGGGCTCGCTGCACGGGGTGTGCTTCCGGATCCTGCGCGGCCAGGCGGATCTGGACGGGGTGCCGGAGCCGCTGCTCGGGGTGGTGCGCCGCGCGCTGGCGCGGGACCCGGCGGACCGGCCGACCGCCCGCTGGATCGCGGGGGCGCTCGCGCAAAGTGACGACCCTATCACGGTTCGCGGCCGGTTTGCGGCGGCCTGAGATGACCGTTGAATCCTTCTCGCCGGGGCGGCGAAGGTAGGGTTTCGGAAACGATGGAGGGAGCAGTCACGTCCGGGGACCGTATCGGCCACTACAGCGTGCTCCAGACCCTCGGGGAAGGGGGCATGGGCGTCGTCTACCTCGGCGCCGACCCCGAGGGGCGCAACGTGGCCATCAAGGTGCTGCGGCCGGCGGTGGCGGGCGACGCCACGGCGCGCCGCAGGCTGGCCCGCGAGGTCGACTCGATGCGGCGCGTGCACAGCCCCCACGTCGCGGAGATCCTCGACGCCGACGTCACCGCCGACCAGCCCTATATCGTCACCCAGTACGTGCCCGGCCGCACGCTGGAGGAGGTCGTCGAGGAGGGCGGCCCGATCTACGGGCCGGGCCTGCAGCGGCTGACGGTCGGCCTGGCGTCGGCGCTGTCGGCCATCCACGGCGCGGGGATCGTGCACCGCGACCTCAAGCCGGGCAACGTCATGATCGTGGACGGCGAGCCGGTCGTGATCGACTTCGGCATCGCGCAGGGCGCGGACGCGACCCGGCTGACCGCCACCGGCATGGTCATCGGCACCCCCGGCTACCTCGCCCCGGAGATCATCGAGGGCGAGGACGCGGGGCCGCCGTCGGACGTGCACGCGCTCGCCGGCACGGTCGCCTACGCCGCGACCGGCCGCCCGCCGTTCGGCTCCGGCACCTTCGAGTCGATCTTCTACAAGATCATGCAGGGCACGCCCGACCTGGACGGCGTGCCGGAGGCGCTGCTGCCGCTGCTGCGCTCGGCGATGTCCCGCAACCCGGCCGAGCGGCCCACCGCGGTGAACCTCGTCCAGCTCGCCCGGCGCATCCACCTCGAAGCGACGATCACCGACCAGACGCGGATCGACCAGCACTACACCCGCCCGGACGCGACGTCCCAGCCGGTCGGGCGGCCCGCGCCCGACCACGCCCGGCAGTTCGCCATGCCGCCGGACGAGACGCCCGGCCGCACGGACGGGCTCGCCGGCGGGCCGACCCCCGCGCCCGCGCCGCTCCCGGCGCCCGCGCCCGTCCCGGCGCAGCCGAAGGACTTCGTCGGGCAGCTCCCGCCGGCCGCGCCGCCGCCCGTCCCACCGCCCGCGCCCGGCCCCTACGACGCCGCGCCCCGGTACGGGCCGCAGAACTACGGCACGCAGGGGACGTACCAGCCGACGAACTACGGCCCCTACAACCAGCCGCCGACCCAGCCGCCCCCCAACCAGCCGCCGCCGAACGCGCTGCAGCGCGGCCCGCAGCAGGGCGGCCCCTACGACCCGCAGCAGCAGGACACGCAGCACCGCCGTCCCGAACCCGCCCGCGACGACCGCGACAAGGACGCCCGCAAGCCCTACGGGTGGTACCGGGTGCTCGGCTTCCTCGTCCTGGTGGCGCTCCTCGGCTTCGCCAACATCGCGCCGCTGCTCGCGGTCGGCGTGACGATCGTGGGCGTGCTCGTGCTGCGCAGCGCCGACAAGGCCGCCCAGGGCATGGAGGGCAAGCGGACCCGGCGCGGCCCCCGCTCAGGCGACGCGGTCGCCGCCGCGTTCCGGACGCCGCTGCACCTGCCCGGCGCCGTGATGGTCACCGCGCTGCTGGCGGCGCTCAGCGTGTTCGCCGGGCTCGTCCTGCTCGGCGTGCTGATCTTCACCAAGTCCGACATGACGGCGTCCCGGGCGATCGCGTACTCGGCGATGGCGGTGATCGGGCTGCTCTGCCTGGCGCCGGGCAGCGGCGCGCCGCGCCGCCAGCTCGCCCGGATCTGGGGGGCGCTGCTCCCGCGCACCGAGGCCGCCCTCGCCGCCGCCCTCATCCTGGGGATCTTCGCGGCGGTGCTGGTCGGCCTCTCCCAGAAGCAGCCCCCCGACACCACCCCGCTGGACGGCATGAGCCAGAACCTGGAGAGCCTGCGCAGCGATGTCCACGACCTCGTCACCGGGTTCCCGTTCGTCTGACGGGGCCTGGCTCCCCCCGCCGCCGCGCGGGGCTCCGGGCGGTCCGCCGCCGTTCTCCGCCCCGGTCCCCGCACCGCCGCTCCCGCAGGACGCGCTCCCCGCCGAACCGCCCGCCACCGGCCCCGCCGCAGCCCCGCCCCCGGAGTCGCCCCCCGCCGAACCGTCGGACGCGGGCGGGGAGATGATCGGCCCGTACCGCCCGGTGGAGCTGATCGGCTCCGGCGGCATGGGGCAGGTGTTCCGCGCCCGCGACCCGCGCGGCGGCACGTTCGCCGTCAAGACCCTGCACCCCCACCTGGTCGACGCCCCCGACTCGCGCGCCCGGCTGCGCCGCGAGGTCGAGACGATGGGCCGGGTCACCAGCCCCCGCGTCGCCGAGATCGTCGAGTTCGACGTGGACGCCCGCGTCCCCTACATCGTCACCCGGTACGTCGAGGGGCGGCCGCTGCTGGACGAGGTCCGCGGCGGCGGCGCGATCACCGGCGCGGCGCTGTGGCGGATCGCCGTCGGCACGGCCGAGGCGCTGGAGGCGGTGCACCGCGCCGGCGTCGTCCACCGCGACATCAAGCCCGGCAACGTGCTGCTGGAGGCCGGCGAGCCGGTCGTGATCGACTTCGGCATCTCCCAGGGCGTCGACGACACCCGGCTCACCCACACCGGCGGCGGCCGGTCCGGCACCTGGCGCTACCTCGCGCCCGAACTGCTGGAGGGCGCCGACGCCGGCCCGTCCGCGGACGTGTTCGCGTGGGCCGCGACCGTGGCGTTCGCCGCGACCGGCGCCGACCTCTACGACGCCCCGAACGACGCGGCGGTCTGCGTCCGGATCATCCGCGGCGACCACGACCTGAGCGGCGTCCCCGACGAGCTGCGCCCGCTGCTCGCCGACGCGCTCGCCGCCGACCCGTCCGCCCGCCCGTCCGCGGAGGCGCTGGTGAAGCGGCTGCGGGCGCTGCGCCCCGACTCCGCCGGGCTGCGGGTGTCCACCGGCGGCGGCCCGGCCGTGTCCACCGGGGCCCGCGAGATCGGCGAACGGCCCCGCCCGCTGGCGCCGATCGGCCCGTACCGGCCGCTGCAGCGGCTCGGCCGCGGCGGCATGGGCGACGTCTTCCTCGCCCGCGCCGACGACGGCCGGATGATCGCGATCAAGACGCTGCACCCGTTCCTGCCCGCCGAGTTCCAGGCGAAGGACCGGCTGCGCCGCGAGGTCGAGGCGATGCGCCGGATCCGCAGCCGCAACGTCGTCGAGCTCGTCGACCACGACGTGGACGCCGACCCGCCCTACATCGTCACCCGCTACGTCGAGGGCACCTCCCTGCTGGAGACGGTCAAGCGCCGCGGCCCGCTGCCCCGCGACGGCCTGCTCCGGCTCGCCGGCGGCCTGGCCGGCGCGCTCGCCGCCGTCCACGAGGCCGAGAGCGTCCACCGCGACGTCAACCCGGGCAACGTGATGATGGTGTCCGGCGACCCGATCCTGATCGACTTCGGCATCGCGTCCCTGTCCGGGGCGTCGCGGCTGACCCAGGGGCCCGTCGGCACGCCCGGCTACGTCTCGCCCGAGGTGCTGGAGGGCAGGCCCGCCGGGCCGCCCACCGACGTGTTCGGCTGGGCCGCGACGATCGCCTACGCCGCGACCGGGCGCCGCACCTACGAGGCGACGAGCCCGGCGGCGTTCGTCCGCCGCGTCCTGACCGGGTGGCCGGACCTCGCCGGCATCGACCCCGACCTGCGCGAGGTGCTGGAGGACGCGCTGGCCCGCGACCCCGGGCAGCGGCCCGACGCGGCGGAGCTGGCCGCGCGGTTCGCCAACCCCGGCTCGATCGCGCCCCGGCTGCGGCTCAAGCCCGCCCCGAAACCGGAGCCGCCCCCGCCGCCCGAGCCGGCGCCGCCGGCAGACCGGGTCGTCGCGGGCCGCGCCGCGTTCGCGCAGGCCGGCTTCGCGCTGACGGTCTCGGTGATCGAGGTGTCGCTCGCCGAGGCCAAGCGGGAGCTCGTCGCCGCCGAGCGCAGCCACGCCATCGGCGGCACCTGGTCCGAGCACGCCGCCGGCCACGCCCGCAAGTCCCTCGACGCCGCGACCCGCGCCGCCCGCGACGCCCGCACCGGCACCGGCGTCCCCGCCAACGCCCCCCGCCTCGCCGAGATCTACCAGGCCGCGAGCCTCTACGCGAGGCACGCGCAGGGCCTCCTCCAGGGCCGCCCGGTGATGCCAGGGCGGCTCGCCGACGTCCGCCGCGCCATCGCGCTGCTCGGCACCGCCCGCTTCACCCGCGCCCGCTTCAAGGAGGGGTACGACCCCGCCGAGGTCGACGGGTTCCTCGCCCGCGTCCGCGACTGGCTGGAGGGCGACCGCCGCGGCCTCGCCGAGGTCATCGGCGCCGACGACGTCCGCGCCCGCTCGTTCACCCTCCGGCGCCTCCGCGAGACCTACGACAAGGACGAGGTCGACGCCTTCCTCGCCGCCCTGGAAACCGAACTCCGCCGCACCGGTTACGTGTAGCCCAGGGGGACGACCCCCTGGAACCCCCGTCACGGTTGGCAGGCTGTTTCCCGCTCCGCTAGCGCTCCGCGCGAAACAGCCTGCCAACCGTCGGGCAGGCCCGCTGCGCTCGCTGCACTCGCTCCGCGTGCCTGCCCGCGCGGTGGCTGAGGTTCAAACCCCCGGGGCGGGAGTTCAACCGCCGTGCTCGCATGTGCCGGCCGGCTATGCCACATCGCGTGCCTGCATGTGGGGGTGGTGGCGGATCGCTGCGGGGGCGGTGGGGCGGTGGGTAGGGTGGCGGGCCATATGAGCGGCGAGACGAGCCACCAGGAGCACATCGGGCCGTACCGGCTGCTGGCGCGGCCGGCCGGTGCGTCCGGCGTGCACCGGGCCACCGGGCCGGACGGGCGCGATGTGGCGATCAGGCTGCTCCCGCCGGGCGCCGCGCCGGACATCGAGCGGATGCGCGCGGTGGCCAGCCCCTATGCGGCGGACGTCCTGGACGGGGAGTCCGGAGGGCGGCGGCCGTACGTGGTGTCGCGGTTCGTGCCGGGCCGTCCGCTGGCGGAGGTCGTCGCGGAGCAGGGGCCGATGGCGGGCGACGCGCTGCGGCGCATGGCGGCCGGGCTGGCGAAGGCGCTCGCCGCCGTGCACCGGGCGGGGCTGGCGCACGGCGAGCTGGGGCCTGGGACGGTGCTGGTGGTGGACGGCGCGCCGGTCGTGGTGGACTTCGGGCTGGCGGCGGGGGCGCACGGGCCCGGCGACGTGCACGCCTGGGCGGCGACGGTGGCGTTCGCGGCGACCGGGCGGCACGAGGCGCCGCCGGACGCGCTGCCCGCCGACCTGCGCCCGCTGGTGGAGGCGGCCGCGGACCCGGATCCGGCGGCCCGGCCGGACGCGGAGCGGCTGGCGGAGGAGGCGTCCCGGCTGGTGGTGCGCCCGGCGCGGCCCGTCCCGGCGCCCGCGCCGGCGGTGGAGGAGACCGCGCCGCCGGTGGCGCCGGTGCCCGCCGCGGAGCCGGCCGGGAGGCCGGAGGGGCCGGCGGTGGCGCAGGCGTGGGCGCGGCTGCTCGCGGCGATGGTGGTGGTGATCGGGGTCGGCGTCGCGGTGATGATGCCGATCATGGGCCTGCTGCTGACCCTGGTCGCGGTGACGGCGCTGCGGGCGGCGACGTCCGACACGGTCGCCGGGTGGGCGTCGGCCTTCGGACGGACGGCGCTGACCGTCCCGTACGCGGCGGTGCTGGCGGCGGCGGTGCCGCTCGGGCTGGCGGCGGCGTCGGTGATCGGCGGGGAGATCGACTCGCTGGGCGCCTGCGCGCTCGGCGCGGGGGCGGGGGCGGCGGTGCTGTGGACGGCGCCGGGTGTCAGCGCGCCGCGCCGGCAGTTGGAGCGGATGTTCATGGCGGTCGCGGGCAGCCCGCGGCGGATCGCGGTCGCGGGGGTGGCGCTGGGCGTGCTCGCGCTGGTCGCGGTGGTCGGGGCGATGTCGCTGATGCCGAGCTTCGCGCCGATGTACGGGCTGCAGAGCACGCTGGAGCGGTCGATGGACCGGCTGCAGAACGCCCTGGACCGCGGGTGAGCGGTGCCCGCGTCACGCCGTCCGCTGGACGGGACGGGCCCGGCAAACCCGGTGGGCACGTGGGTAAGGTCTCACGAACTGGGATTTGCCAGTAGGCTACCGATGAGTAACATTTGTCGTGCACGGCCGAACCGGGGACCCGGCTCCGAAGCACGTTCGGGTGTTTGGCAGGCTGTGACAGCGAAACGCATGTCCGCGTCGACCCGTCATGGGCGGCGCCCCTCTGTCCGCTTACCCCAGCGGCCAACTGAGTGCAGGGAGGTCGGCCACCGGCCATGAACATCGTCGTCCTGGTGAAGCAGGTTCCCGATACGGAGAGCCCGCGCAAGCTGAAGTCCGATGACAGCACGCTCGACCGCGCTGCCGCGGACGGTGTCATCAACGAGCTCGATGAGTACGCCATCGAAGAGGCGCTGCGCATCAAGGAGGCCCAGGGCGGCGAGGTGACCGTTCTGACCATGGGCCCGGACAAGGCCACCGACTCCATCCGCAAGTCGCTGGCGATGGGCGCCGACAAGGCCGTCCACCTCGTGGACGACGCCCTCGCCGGCTCCGACGCGCTGCAGACCTCCTACGCGATCCAGCAGGCCCTCGGCCGCACCGGCTTCGACCTGGTGATCCTCGGCTCGGAGTCGACGGACGCGCGCACCGGCGTGCTCGCCGCGATGCTCGCCGAGCGGCTCGGCGTGCCGCAGGTGTCGCTGGCCAACAAGGTCGAGATCGACGGCTCGTCCATCAAGGCGCAGCGCGTCACCGACTACGGCTTCGACCGCGTCGAGGCGACCCTGCCCGCGGTGGTCTCCGTGGTCGAGAAGATCAACGAGCCGCGCTACCCCTCGTTCAAGGGGATCATGGCGGCCAAGAAGAAGCCGGTCGAGACGCTCGGCATCGCCGACGCCGGCATCGACGCCGCGCAGGTCGGCCTGGCGAACGCGGCCACCGAGGTGGTCGACTTCGCCGAGGCCCCGCCGCGCGCGCAGGGTCAGATCGTCACCGACGAGGGCGACGGCGGCGTGAAGATCGCCGAGTTCCTCGCGTCGAAGAAGTTCGTCTGACCGAGGAAGGGGATTAGAACAATGGCTGAGATTCTCGTCCTCGTCGACCACGTCGACGGTGAGGTCAAGAAGGTCGCCCTCGAGCTGCTGACGCTGGCGAACAAGCTGGGCGAGGCCTCCGCGGTATGGATCGGCCCGGGCGCCGACGGTGCCAAGGACAAGCTCGGCGAGTACGGCGCCGCGAAGGTCTACGTCGCCGCCGACGAGGAGCTGACCTCCTACGTCGTCGCGCCGAAGGCCGCGCTGCTGGCGCAGCTCGTGGCCGACAAGTCGCCGGCCGCGGTGCTGGTCTCCGCGACCGCGGAGGGCAAGGAGATCGCGGGCCGCCTGGCGGTCAAGACCGGCTCCGGCGTGCTCACCGACGTGGTGGACGTCGCCGACGGCCTCGTCGCCGAGCACTCCATCTTCGGCGGCGGGATCATCGCGCACGCCAAGGTGAAGACCGGCACGCCGATCATCGCCGTGCGCCCGAACTCCGTCGCCCCCGAGGCGTCCCCGGCCACCCCGGCCGAGGAGGCGGTGTCGGTGACCCTGTCGGACGCCGACAAGGCCACGAAGATCGTGGAGAAGGTCGTCCAGGAGAAGGGCGAGCGCCCGGACCTGACCGAGGCCGCGATCGTGGTCTCCGGCGGCCGCGGCGTCGGCGGCGCCGAGAACTTCAAGATCATCGAGGGCCTGGCCGACTCGCTCGGCGCGGCCGTCGGCGCGTCCCGCGCCGCGACCGACGCCGGCTGGTACCCGCACTCGTTCCAGGTCGGCCAGACCGGCAAGACCGTGTCGCCGCAGCTGTACGTCGCGGTCGGCATCTCCGGCGCCATCCAGCACCGGGCCGGCATGCAGACCTCGAAGACCATCGTCGCCATCAACAAGGACCCCGAGGCGCCGATCTTCGAGCTCGTCGACTACGGCGTCGTGGGCGACCTGTTCCAGGTCGCGCCGCAGCTCACCGAAGAGATCAACAAGCGCAAGTGACCTCTCCCGGACGCCCCGTCCCCGGAACGCTCCGGGGGCGGGGCGTCCGGCGTGTCAGGAGCGCGCCGGCCGCGGGTACGGGACGGCCGCCAGCAACTCCGGCTTGATCATGTCCTTGACCTCGGCGTAGGGGACGGTCGTGTCCTCCTCGCCGCACGCGGACGCGTAGCCGAGCAGCGCGCCGTAGAAGGCCACGCGCAGGCCGATCGGCGTGAGCGCCATGCTGACGTCGCCCGTCCCGACGAACGCCGACGGGTTGTCGGTGCCGTGCGGCTGGATCGGCCCGGTCCCGGCGTCGACGTCGCTGTAGCAGTAGGTGCCGTGGGGCAGGTGCGCCTTGATCTTCCGGTCCAGCGGCGCGAGGCCCTGCCGCGTCGGGACGCGGAACAGGTCGAGCGGGCGGTAGGCGGCACCGGTCCGCAGGTCGACGGTCACGGCGGGCGAGTGGTCCCAGCCGGTTCCGCGCTCGCCCTGCAGGGAGACGGTGTACCAGACCGACAGCAGCCGGTCGCCGCGCATCAGGATCGCCGCCTTCACGACGTCGGTGTAGCCGCCCCTGCCGATCCCGGCGAGCCCCTTGCGGGTCTTGGCCCACCGCTCCTCGAGCGGCGCCCGCAGCGCCGCGTTGATCTTCCGGACGAGCGCTGGCCGCCCGCCCGAGACCGTGACGACCTGCCCCCGCGCCTGGAACGTCATCCCGCGGCCGAGGTCCTGCGGCGGTTCGTTCAGCGCGGCGAGCGCGGCCACGATCGGCTTCGGCTCCGGCTTGTCCTTCGCCTCCGCGACGTAGACGGCCGCGCCGGCGCCCGCCGCGACGACGGCGGCGCCGCCCGCGACCGCCGCGGCGCCCTTCGCGCCGAGCGCGCCGAGGACGCCCTTGCCGGCCGTGGCGGTCCCGGCCGTCCCGGCGCTCGCGCCGGATCCGCCCGCGGCGCTCGCGGCGCCCGCCGTGCCGGCCGCGCCCGCTCCGCCCGCGGCGGCGCCCGCTCCGGCGCCGCCCGAGCCGAGGCCCAGCGCGGTGAGGGGGAACAGCAGGGACAGCGCGGCGGTGGCGCCGGCGAGCGTGCGGACGCCGCGCGTCTCCCAGTCGGGGCCGTAGGCGCCGGACGCCGCGGACTCCAGCTCGGTCACGAACGCGGCGGCGCCGAGCGGGCGGTCCCAGGCGCTCTTGGCCAGGCCCCGCTCGATGAGCGGCCGCAGCGGCTCGGGGACGTCGGCGACCGGGATGGGCGCGGTGAGGTGGCGGCCCATGAGCCCGGCCTGGTCCTCGGCGGTGTAGGGGCGGCGCCCGGTCACGCACTCGAAGAACACGCACGCCGCGGCGTAGACGTCGGTGGCGGGGGAGGCGGGCTCGCCGCGCCACTGCTCGGGCGCCATGTAGACGGGCGTGCCGGACCGTCCGCCCTCCCCGGCCTCCACCGCGATGCCGAAGTCGATCAGCTTGCTGCACCCGTCGCCGCGGACGATCACGTTGGCGGGCTTGTAGTCGCGGTGGACGATGCCGAGGTCGTGCGCGGCGGCCAGGCCGAGCAGCGAGCCCTTCAGCACCGCGAGCGCGGCCTCGGGCGCCAGCGGCCCGCTCTGGGCCAGCACCGCCTTCAGCGACGCCCCGTCCACCGCCTCCATCACGATCGCCGCGCCGTCGGCCGTCTCGACCAGCCCGTACAGGCGGGCGACGAACGGGTGGCGCAGCCGCCGCAGCAGGTCCGCCTCGCCGCGGAAGCGCTCGCGGAACTCCGCGTCGCCCGCGAGCGCCCCGGCGAGGTATTTGATCGCGGCGGGCCGTCCCGTGCCGTCGTGCCGCGCCAGGACGACCCGGCCCTGCGCCCCCTCGCCGAGGACCCGCAGCTCGCTGTACCCCGGAACCCGCCAGTCGCCCATATGCCGCCCCGTCTCTGGATTAGAGGGCGTTTATACCGGATCAGCGCCTCGGTGGGGGAGGGAGCCTCCGGTGAGGGGCGGCGTGAACGGCGTCAGGCGGCGACGGGCTCCGGGTGGGTGCCGTTCGGGTCGTCGCCGGACGCGCCGGAGGCGACCCCGGCGGTCTGCGGCGCCTCGGTGTCGGCGATCCCGGCCGGCACCTCCGCCGCGGCGACCGCCGATGGCGCCTCCGCCGCGGCGACCGCCGCCTCCGGGGAGTGCGCCGAGACGTCGGCCAGCGACCGGAGCGGGAGCAGGCGGGCGCCGGCCGCGATCAGCAGCGCCAGCAGGACGACCACGCCGACGCCGACGCGCAGCGACGTCGCGTCCGACAGGAACCCGACCACGACCGGGCCGAGCAGCAGGCCGCCGTAGCCCATCGCGCCGACCTGCGCGACCGCGGCGGCCGGGCGGCCCGGCGCGGCGGTCCCGGCCAGCGAGATCGTCGTCGGGACGACCGTGCAGACCACCAGCCCGGTCGCGAAGAACCCGGCGATCGCGACGGGCGCGGACGGCGCCAGCACGACGGCCGTCATGCCGAGCGCGGTCCCGATCCCGGCGCCGGTCAGCAGCCGGCGGGTGCCGAGCCGCATCCGGACCCGATCCCCGACCAGCCGGCCGAAGAGCATCGCCAGCTCGAACATCGGGTAGCCGAGCGCGGCGAGGGCCTGGGATGCGTGCATCTCGTCGTGCAGCAGCAGCCCGCTCCAGTCGGCGATGGACCCCTCCGTCATGAACGCGATGAACGCGAGCACGCCGATGAGGTAGACGGCGCCGGGCAGCCGCCGGGCCGCCCGGCCCGTCCCGGACGCGGCGGGCAGCGCGGTGGCGGGCACCGCGCCGCTGTCGACCGGGTAGCCGTCGGGGAGGTAGGTGCGGCCGAGCGCCAGGCCGAGCGGCACCGCCGCCAGCGCGGCGACCAGCACGGTGGCGGTGAAGCCGAGCCCGGCCGCCGCGGTCGCGACGCCGTACAGGCCGCCGCTCATCGCGCCGACGCACCAGCCCGCGTGCATCCCGCTCATGATCGACCGGCGGTACGCCTGCTCGACCACGCTGCCCTGGGCGTTCATCGCGATGTCGGTGATCCCGAAGGTCATGCCGAACAGCGCGACGGCCCCGAGCAGCAGCCCGTAGGTGGGGGCGAGCGCGACGCCCGCGTACGACAGCGCGGTCAGCGGCAGCGCGACCCGCAGCACGTTGCGGCTCCCGGCCCGCGCCATGACGCCGCGCAGGGCCTGCATCGCGACGATCGCGCCGAGGCCCCAGATGAGGACCACGATGCCGATCTCGCCCTCGGACGTCCCGAACTTCCCGGCCAGCGCCGGCATCCTGGCCACCCACACTCCGGTGAGCAGGCCCGCCAGTGCGAAGGTCAGGAACGTCCCCGAACGGGCACGGAACAGCATGGTTCACCTCTTTCTCGGCTCGTCGCGCATGCGATGCGTGCGCACGCGTGTGCGCGCTGGTTCCTCTGTGGCGGGGATCCGGGCGTCATGGAACGCTCCAGACCCCGATGGGGCCGGGAGCGTCTCGGACGGTGCCGGGTGGGCGCCGGGGGCGGCGCCCTGCCTCAGGTCATCGGCGTGCTACGGCAGGAGCGCCAGCAGCCGCCGTTTCAGTGCCGCGAGCTGTTCCCCGTCGTACAGCTCGGGCGCGTGGCTCACCACTTCCCACAGGCCCTCGGCCGCCAGCCGGACCACCTGCGCGGCGCCCGGGTCCGGGTCGTCGGCGGGATCGCGGCCGTGCCAGCGCCGCATCGCCTCGTTCAGCGGCTCGGCCTGCTCCGGATCCGCCGCGGCGGCCGTGATGGCCGACCATCGTCGGTACGCGCGGGCCTCCCCGCCGAGGATCTCGAAGGTCGCCTCGACGTAGGCCCGGGTGTAGGACCCCGGCGTGCCGTCGTCGTAGGAGGCGATCAGGCCGTCGAACTCCTCGATGACCCGCGCCACCATGGCCTTGACCAGAGCTTCCTTGGTGGGGAAGTGGTAGAGCAGCCCGCCCTTGCTGACCCCCGCGCGGTCCGCGACCGCGGCGAGCGTCAGCGCCTGCGTGCCGTGCTCGAACAGCACGGACTCCGCGGCGTCCAGGAGGGCTTCACGTTTCATGACCATTCCACTGTACCGGCCGGACGGTATACACGCCAACCGCGCCCTGCGCAGCGTTATTCCCCAGGTCACGGCACCCCACCCAGCGCCGCTCCCGCAGGCTCCCGGGCGCCCGCGGGGAACAGCGGCCGCGCGGATACTGTTGAGCGCGTGGTGACCTACCTCGACCATGCGGCGACGACCCCGATGCTGCCCGAGGCCATCGAGGCGATGACCGCGGAGCTGCGCGAGCTCGGCAACCCCTCCTCGCTGCACGCGGCCGGCCGCCGCGCCCGCCGGGTCGTCGAGGAGTCCCGCGAGATCATCGCCGAGGCGTTCGACGCCCGGCCGAGCGAGGTCGTGTTCACCTCCGGCGGCACCGAGGCCGACAACCTCGCCGTCAAGGGCCTCTACTGGGCCCGCCGCGCCGCCGACCCGGCCCGCGTCCGCGTCCTCGCGGGCGCCGTCGAGCACCACGCCGTCCTCGACGCCGTCGCCTGGCTCGGCGACCACGAGGGCGCCACCGTCGAGTGGGTCCCGGTGGACGGCCTCGGCCGCGTCCTCCCCGAGGCGCTCGGCGAGGCCCTCGGCAGCGGCGACGACGTCGCCCTCGCCACCGTGATGTGGGCCAACAACGAGGTCGGCACCGTCCAGCCCGTCCCGGAACTGGCCGCCGTCGCCCGCGAGCACGGCGTCCCGCTGCACACCGACGCCGTCCAGGCCGCCGGGCACCTGCCCGTCCGGTTCGCCGCCAGCGGCGCGCAGGCGCTGACCATCACCGGCCACAAGCTCGGCGGCCCCGTCGGCGTCGGCGCGCTCCTGCTCGCCAAGCCGAAGGAACCGCTGTTCCTCGACCCGGTGCCGCTGCTGCACGGCGGCGGCCAGGAGCGCGACGTCCGGTCCGGGACGCTCGACACCCCCGCGATCGCCGGGTTCGCCGCCGCCGTCCAGGCGTCCGCGGCCCGCCGCGACGCCGAGGCCCGCCGCCTCGCCGACCTGCGCGACCGGCTCATCGAGGCCGTCCGCGCCGCCGTCCCCGACGCGATCCTCAACGGCGACCCCGCCGACCGGCTCCCCGGGAACGCCCACTTCTCCTTCCCCGGCTGCGAGGGCGACGCGCTGCTCATGCTGCTCGACGCCCGCGGCATCGCCTGCTCCACCGGCTCGGCCTGCTCCGCCGGCGTGTCCCAGCCCAGCCACGTCCTGATGGCGATGGGCACCGGCCCCGAGCGGGCCCGCGGCTCGCTGCGCTTCACCCTCGGCCACACCTCCACCGAGGCCGACGTCAAGGCCCTCGCCGACGCCATCGGCCCCGCCGTCGAACGGGCGCGGCGCGCCGGACTGTCCTGACCGAGGCGGCCCGCCCCTCCCTCGGCGGCCGGGTTTGACCGATCCTTGAACGGGGACGGCGTTCGCCGTTCAAGGAAGGTGAGATGGCGGCGAAGGACACGGCCCGCGAGGTCGGGCGGCGCGCGGCCGGGCACCCCTGGTTCCACCTCCTCTCGCGCGCCGGCCTCGCCGCGCGCGGCGTCCTCTACCTGCTGATCGGCTGGCTGGCCCTGCTGATCGCCGCCGGGCACGGCGGCACGGAGGCCGACAAGCAGGGCGCGCTGCGCGCCATCGCGGACAGGCCGGGCGGCTGGGCCGTCCTCTGCCTGCTCGCCGCGGGGTTCGCCGGGCTGGCCCTGTGGCAGTTCGCCGAGGCGCTGTACGGGCGCCCCCTTCCCCAGGGACGGCGCAAGCGGATGCGGCTCCCGGCCGCCTTCCGCGGGCTCACCTACGTCGCGGGGTGCGCCGGCACGATCGGCTTCCTCTTCGGGCTGGGGCACACGTCGAGCGACCAGCAGTCACGCGCCCTCTCCGCGCGGGCCATGGCCGAGCCCGGCGGCCGCTGGGCGGTGCTCGCGGTCGGCGCGGGCTTCGTCGTCTGGGGCGTCGTCACGCTGGTCAACGCCGGGCGGCGCGCCTTCCGCGACGAGCTGGCGACGGACGAGATGGGCACGGTGGCGCACTGGATCGTCCAGCCCCTCGGGATGGTCGGGAACGTCGCGCGCGGCCTGATCGGCGGCGCCGTCGGCGCCTTCCTGGCCTACGCGGCGATCTCCTTCGAGCCGGACCGGGCCCAGGGGCTGGACGGCGTGCTGCGCGAGTTCGCCGCCACCCCGGCCGGCGGCTGGGGGATGGCCGTGATCGCCCTGGGCGTCGTGACCTTCGGCCTCTACTCCTTCTGCGAGGTCCGGTGGCGCAAGGTCGAGGCCGTCGAACCGCAGGACGACCGCCCTCCCGGCGCCTGAGCTGCACTTTGCCGGAGTTTGACCGACTCGTCATCGGGCACAGCTCTGCCGTTCGCGACGGGAAGGGACGGGGACGATGACCACGAATGCGGCCGACGGCGTGGAGCGGGCCGGTCGGCAGGTTGCGGGACACAAGGCGTTCCACGCCTTCTGCCGGTCGGGTCTGGTGGCGCGGGGCGTGCTGTACCTGCTGATCGGCTGGCTCGCCGTCCAGATAGGGCTGGGCGACGGCGGCCAGGAGGCCGACAAGCAGGGAGCGCTCCAGACGGTCGCGGACAAGCCGGGCGGCACCGTGATGCTGTGGCTGCTGACCGCCGGGTTCGCCGGGCTCGCCCTCTGGCGCTTCTCCGAGGCGGCCTTCGGGCAGCCCACCGCGGACGGCAGGAAGGCGACCAAGCGGCTGGCGTCCTTCGGCCGCGGCGTCTTCTACTCCGCCGGTTTCGTCACCATGCTGAACTTCGTGCTCGGGCAGGGCGGGAACTCCAGCAACGAGCAGTCCAAGACGTACACGGCGCGCGCGATGGAGCACACCGGCGGACGGTGGCTCGTCCTGGCCGTCGGCATCGGCTTCTTCGCCTGGGGCGTCGGGAGCGTCGTCGGCGCCGTCCGGCGCAAGTTCCTCGAACGCCTCAACACCGGGCGGATGAGCCCCCGCACCCGGACCGTGGTCAAGACGCTCGGCGTCGTCGGCCGCGCCTCCCGCGGCGTCGTCTTCGGCGGCGTCGGGGTCTTCCTCGGGTACGCGGCCGTCACCTTCGACCCCGGCAAGGCCAAGGGGCTCGACGGCACGCTGCGCCAGTTCGCTGGCACCCCGGCGGGACCGTGGCTGCTGGTCGTCGTCGCCGTGGGGCTGCTGGTCTTCGGGGCCTACTCGTTCTGCGAGGCGCGCTGGCGCAAGGTGGAGGCCGTCCGGAACGGCTCCCGGGGCCGGGGCCGGACGGGCCGCGGAGGCGCCCGCCGGCTGCTGCCCCAGGTCCGCTAGAGGCGGCTCACGGCTGGTAGGGCGCCAGGGCCTTCCAGCCGGGGTCGGCGGTCGAGGCGACCTTCGCCTTGCCCTCGCCCCACCCGGCGGCGAGCTGGTCCAGCTCGGCGATCACCCCGGAGTCGGGGTCGGCGTACAGGTGGAACACCCGCAGGCCGTCCCCCGTCTCGCGGACGGCGAGGACCGCCCGGTCGCCGAGCTTGGTCAGCTTCTTCTCGAACGCGCGCAGCGCCCCCGACGACGGCTCCACGGGGAGCCGGTCGGGGTTGGCGTTGGCGTACGGGACGGTGATCGCCACGTGCAGGTCGCAGAGCGGGTAGTCCTGCCGGTGCAGCGGGAACCGGGCGCCGAGCCGGGCCGGGTGGCCCCGGGGCGTGCGGCCCTCGCCGGTGAGCCAGGCGGGCTCGCTGAACGGCTCGGCGATCTGCTCGACGACCGCGGACAGCATCGACGGCGGGAGCGAGTCGATCGGCGCCTCCGTCGCGATGGAGACCTCGCCGATCCAGCGGGCCACGTCGTCCTCGCCGAGCGCCCAGTCCAGCACGTGCAGGGCGACCGCCACCTGCTGCTCCTCCGACACGAACAGGAAGTCGGGGTGGTAGGCGGTGATGTGCACCCGGGCCCGGTCGGGGTCGGCGCGCATGCCGAGCCGGACGTACTCCAGGTCGAACTCGTGGTCGCCGAGGACCAGGTCCTGCGACAGCATCTCCAGGTCGGGACGGCGGGCGGGATGGAACGTCCAGTCGCCGGCCGCCGCGCCGGCCGGGGCGGCGCGGAACCAGCGCTCGGCGAGCCCGCGCAGCTCGGGGTCGCCGCCGCCGGTGACCGTCAGGGACGGCGTGCGGTCGTCCGCGCCGCCGATCTCCCACTGCAGGTCCGGGTGGATCCGGTGGACGCGGCGGGACAGCTCCTCGATCGCCTCCGCCGACAGGCCCTCGCCGGGCGCGGGGCCGCCGGCGTCCTCCGGGCCGGTGCCCGAGGCCGCCAGCGACGCCTCGATCGTCGGGCGGGCCTGCGCCCACCACTCCCAGAACTCGCTGATCGCGGGCGGTGTCGCGGCGGAGGACTCGCGCGGGCGGCGGAAGATTCCCATAACCCGGCTCATCGTACGCGGAAACGGCGGCGACCGACCCTCCGACGCCGCGTACGCTCGGATGCACTATGACTCTGCGCGTACTCGCCGCCATGTCGGGCGGCGTCGACTCCGCGGTGGCCGCGGCCCGCGCCGCCGAGGCGGGGCACGACGTCACCGGCGTCCACATGGCCCTGTCCAGCAACCCCCAGTCGTACCGGACGGGGGCGCGCGGCTGCTGCACCCTGGAGGACTCCCGGGACGCGCGCCGCGCCGCCGACGTGATCGGCATCCCGTTCTACGTGTGGGACCTCGCCGAGCGGTTCCACCAGGACGTCGTGGAGGACTTCGTCAGCGAGTACGCGGCGGGCCGCACCCCGAACCCGTGCCTGCGCTGCAACGAGAAGATCAAGTTCGCGGCGCTGCTGGACCGGGCGATGGCGCTCGGCTTCGACGCGGTCTGCACCGGCCACTACGCGCGGCTGGACGGCGGCGTCCTGCGCCGCGGCGTGGACGAGGGCAAGGACCAGTCGTACGTGCTGGCGGTCTGCACGCCGGAGCAGCTCGCGCACGCGATGTTCCCGCTCGGCGACACCACCAAGGCCGACATCCGGCGCGAGGCGGAGCGGCGCGGCCTCCAGGTGGCCGACAAGCCGGACAGCCACGACATCTGCTTCATCGCCGACGGCGACACCCGCGGGTTCCTCACCGAGCGGCTCGGCTCGGCGCCCGGCCCGATCGTCGACACCGACGGGACGCGGGTCGGCGAGCACGACGGCGCGTACGCGTACACGATCGGGCAGCGCAAGGGGCTGCGGCTCGGCGTTCCCGCCCCGGACGGCAAGCCCCGCTACGTCCTGGACATCTCGCCGGTCACCAACACCGTGACCGTGGGGCCGCGCGAGGAGCTGGACGTCCACGAGATCCTCGGGGAGCGGCCGGTGTGGCTGGCCGAGGCGCCCGCCGGGCCGTTCGCCTGCCACGTCCAGCTCCGCGCGCACGGCGAGGTGTACGCCTGCACCGCCGAGCGGGACGGCGACGGCCTGCGCATCCGCCTGGACGCCCCGGCGCGCGGCGTCGCGACCGGCCAGGCCGCCGTCCTCTACGAGGGCGACCGCGTCCTCGGCTCCGCCACGATCGCCGAGACGGCCCGCGTCCCCGCTTGACGGGCACCCCATGACCATGCGTTGACTTGCCGCGAGTCAATGAGCCGGTGCGCGCTTGGAGGGCGTTGTGAAATTCGGTGTGTCGACGTTCGTGACGGACGACGGGATCGGGCCCGCCGCGCTGGGGCGGGCGCTGGAGGAGCGGGGGTTCGGGTCGCTGTTCGTGGCCGAGCACACGCACATCCCGGTGAAGCGGGAGACGCCGTGGCCGGGCGGGGACGAGCTGCCCCGGCGCTACTACCGGACGCTCGACCCGTTCGTGACGCTGACCGCGGCCGCGACGGCGACCGAGCGGCTGCGGGTCGGCACGGGCATCGCGCTGATCGTCCAGCGGGACCCGATCGTGCTGGCCAACGAGGTCGCCTCGCTCGACCTGGTCTCCGGCGGGCGGGCCGTGCTGGGCGTCGGCGCGGGCTGGAACCGGGAGGAGATGCGCAACCACGGCACCGACCCGACGACCCGGATGCGGCTGCTGCGCGAGCGCGTCCTCGCGGTCAAGGAGCTGTGGACGAAGGACGAGGCGGAGTTCCACGGCGAGTTCGTCGACTTCGACCCGGTGTTCTCCTACCCCAAGCCGGTGCAGGACCCGCACCCGCCGGTGCTGATCGGGGGGTCGGGGCCGACGACGTTCGACCGGGTGGTCGAGTTCGGCGACGGCTGGATGCCGATCTTCGGGCGGGGCACCGACGCGCTCGCCGCGCAGATCGCCGAGCTGCGGGAGCGGGCCGGGCGGCGCGTCCCGGTGACGCTGTTCGCGGTCCCGCCGAAGCCCGAGGTGATCGCGAGCCTGGAGGGCGCGGGCGTCGACGAGGCCCTGTTCGACCTGCCGACCGAGCCGGCGGACGACACGCTGCGCCGCCTGGACCGGCTGGCGGAACTGCTCTGATCGTCCGCCGGTAGGGTTCCGTCCGTGACGAGCGACTTCCCGTGGCAGGCGGGCACGGCGACCGGGGTCGGGTCGTATCCGGGGGACGACCCGGCCGAGGCGCTGCGGATCGTGCTGGGGGAGCTCCCCGAGCTGCCGCACCTGCCGGAGCTCCCCGCCCGCGGGCCGGGCGCCGACCTGACCGGGCGGACGGCCGGGCTGCTGGTGGACATGCCGGTGCGGGTGGAGCCGTCCGGCTGGCGGTTCTCCGACCGGCCGGGCCGCGACACGGTGCGCTCCCTCGACCACCTCGCGCGGGACCTGGACGTCCTGGAGGAGGTCGCGGGCGGCCACGACGGCCCGTTCAAGATCCAGGTGTGCGGGCCGTGGACGCTGGCGTCGACGATCGAGCTGCGGAACGGCGACCGCGCGCTGAAGGACCCGGGCGCCGTCCGCGATCTCGTCGCGTCGCTGGCCGAGGGCGTCGCGGCGCACGTGGCCGACGTCCGGCGGCGCCTGCCGGCCGCCCAGGTCATCGTGCAGCTGGACGAGCCGGGCCTGCCCGCCGCGCTCGCCGGGACGGTCCCGACGGCCAGCGGGTTCGCGCGGCTGCGGGCCGTCGAGGCGCCCGTCGCCGAGGACGCGCTGCGGCAGGTGATCGACGCGGCGGGCGCGTACCCGGTCGTGCACTGCTGCGCCCGGAACGTCCCGTACGCGCTGCTGCGCGGTGCGGGCGCGAAGGCGATCTCGGTCGATCTGGGCCTCGTGCCGAGGCGCGACGACGACGCGGTGGGCGAGACGATCGACGCGGGCGTCGGCCTGTTCCTCGGCGCGGTGCCCGGAACGGACGCCGCGCTGCCGTCCCTCCAGGCGACCGCCGCGCCGGTGAAGGAGCTGTGGCGCCGGCTCGGTTTCCCGGCCGCGCAGCTGGGCCGGCAGGTCGTGATCACGCCGGCGTGCGGGATGGCGGGCGCGTCGCCGCGCTACGTCCGCGCCGCCCTCGAACGCTGCCGCGAAACGGCGCGGATGCTGTACGAAGGCGCAGAGTAGGGGGCGCGCCGCTGGTCATATTGTCGGTGGTAGCGGCGAGAATAGGCGCATGACCACCAGCAGCGAGGGCGTTCCGACGGAGGCGGCTCAGCGGCACCTGGAGCTGAGCGAGCGCATCGACGAGGCCAACTACCGCTACTACGTGCTCGACCAGCCGACGGTCACCGACGCCGAGTACGACCGGCTGATGCGCGAGCTCCAGGCGCTGGAGGCCGAGCATCCGGAGCTGGTCACGCCGAGCTCGCCGACGCAGCGGGTCGGCGCGCCGATCACCACGGACTTCGCGACGGTCGAGCATCTGGAGCGGATGCAGAGCCTCGACAACGCGATGAGCGCCGACGAGCTGCTGGCCTGGGACGAGCGGGTGGTCAAGGAGGTCGGCGAGGTCGCCGGCTACCTGTGCGAGCTGAAGATCGACGGCCTGGCGATCGCGGTGACCTACGAGAAGGGCCGGCTGGTGCGCGGGGTGACCCGCGGCGACGGCCGCACCGGCGAGGACGTCACCAACAACGTCCGCACCATCGACGCGCTGCCGGACCGGCTGGCCGGCGAGGGCTGGCCGGACCTGCTGGAGGTGCGCGGCGAGGTCTTCCTGCCGGTCGAGGGGTTCGAGCAGGTCAACGCGGTGCAGGTGGAGGCGGGCAGGGAGCCGTTCGCCAACCCGCGGAACGCGGCGGCGGGGTCGCTGCGGCAGAAGGACCCGCGCGTCACGGCGCACCGTCCGCTGAGCATGCTCGTCCACGGGTTCGGCGCGTGGGAGGGCGGCACGCGGCCGGAGAGCCAGTCCGGGGCGTACGAGCTGATGCGCGGCTGGGGGCTGCCGGTCAGCGACCGGTACAAGGTCGTCGGCGGGCTGGACGCGGTCCGCGAGTACATCGACTTCTACGGCGAGAACCGGCACGACCCGGCGTACGAGATCGACGGCGTGGTGGTGAAGGTCGACCAGTTCTCGCTGCAGCGGCGGCTGGGGTCGACGAGCCGGGCGCCGCGCTGGGCGATCGCGTGGAAGTACCCGCCGGAGGAGGTCAACACCAAGCTCCTCGACATCAAGGTCGGCGTCGGCCGGACCGGGCGGGTCACGCCGTACGGCGTGATGGAGCCGATCAAGGTGGCCGGGTCGACGGTCGAGCGGGCGACGCTGCACAACGCGGGCGAGGTCAAGCGCAAGGGCGTGCTGATCGGCGACACGGTGGTGCTGCGCAAGGCCGGCGACGTGATCCCGGAGATCGTCGCGCCGGTGACCGCGCTGCGGGACGGCTCCGAGCGCGAGTTCGAGATGCCCACCGAGTGCCCGGAGTGCGGGACGGAGCTGGCGTACGAGAAGGAGGGCGACGCCGACATCCGCTGCCCGAACGCGCGGTACTGCCCGGGGCAGCTGCGGGAGCGGCTGTTCTTCGTGGCCAGCCGGAACGCCCTCGACATCGAGGCGCTCGGGTACGTGGCGGCGACGGCGCTGACGCAGCCGCTGGAGCCGAGCGAGCCGCCGGTGAGGAACGAGGGCGACCTGTTCCACCTGACGGTCGAGCAGCTGCTGCCGATCCGGAGCCTCGTGCTGGACCAGCGCACGGGGACGACGAAGACCGACCCGAAGACCGGCGAGCCGAAGGTCGTGTCGTTCTTCGCGAACAAGGAGGGCGAGCCGAAGAAGACCGTCGAGATCCTCTTCGACGAGCTGGAGAAGGCGAAGCGGCAGCCGCTGTGGCGGGTGCTGGTGGCGCTGTCGATCCGGCACGTGGGGCCGTCGGCGTCGCGCGACCTGGCCCGCGAGATGGGGTCGATGGACGCGATCGCGAACGCGACGGAGGAGGAGCTGGCGGCGGTGGACGGCGTCGGCCCGACGATCGCCGCGTCGATCAAGCGCTGGTTCGAGGTCGACTGGCACCGCGAGATCGTGGACAAGTGGCGGGCGGCCGGCGTCCGGATGGAGGACGAGGGCGCGGCGGGCCCGCGGCCGCTGGAGGGCGTCACGGTGGTGATCACCGGGTCGCTGGAGGGGTTCAGCCGCGACTCGGCGACGGAGGCGGTGCAGCGGCTCGGCGGGAAGGTGTCCGGGTCGGTGTCGAAGAAAACGGGCTTCGTGGTCGTGGGCGACAGCCCGGGGTCGAAGTACGACAAAGCCGTCAAACTTGGCGTACCGGTCCTGGAGGAGGACGGCTTCCGGGTGCTCCTCGCCGATGGGCCAGATGCGGCCAAAAATGTAACTATGCGCGCGGACGCATGACCCGGCGTGGTTAAGCGGCCCCTCACCAGTGTCGCGTTACTCAGGGGTACACTTCAGCTACCGACAGGTGAGGGGCCGGTACGGAAGGGGCATAACGGAACGTACGCAATCGGTTTCGCGAAGTTGAGCAAAGGCCGTACTCTCCCTCACATCACGACCCACCTGAATCTTCGGACGCACCATCCGGGGGGAGTCGCCCCGGAGTCCGGTGCGCCCGGTGCCGGGGACGGCCCCCCGAACCCCCCGAGGATGTGATGAAGGACCCGAACAACACGCGGAACACGGCCCCGCGCCGCGGCTCCCCGTTGTGGATCTACTTCGTCGTCGTCATCCTGCTCGGCGTCGCCGTGTGCGCCGCCGCGTTCGCCGGTCTGACCGGCGCCGACCTCGACGCGCTCGCCGGGAACCCGGTGTTCTGGATCCTCGGCTGCTTCATCGTCTTCGGCGAGCTGCGCCCGATCATCACGCCGGGATCCACCGAGACCAACGGCGCCACCACCTCGACCACGTTCGCGTTCGCCGCGCTGCTGTACGCCGGGCTGCCCGTCGCCGCCGCGCTCCAGGCGATCGCCGTCGTGACCTGCGGCGTCTTCCGCGGCCGCACCCCCCACCGGATCGCGTTCAACGCCGCCCAGTACACCCTCAGCCTCGGCGCCGCCCAGCTCGTCCTCGCCCTCGCCGGCGACCTCGCCACCCCGTCCAGCACCTGGGTCCCCGACGGCGCCGACCTGCCCGCCATCGCGCTCGCCGGCACCGTCTACTTCCTCTGCAACGACACCCTCGTCGGCTCGGCCGTCGCGCTGCACGAGCGGGTCTCGCTGATCAAGGCGCTGCGCTGGGACCTCGCCTACCAGATCCTCGTGCACCTGGCGCTGCTCGGCCTCGCCCCGCTCATGGTCATCGCGATGGACCGGTCCGCGCTGTTCGTCCCGCTGATCCTGCTGCCGTTCATCGCCGTCTACCTGAACGCCTCCGTCGCCGTCCGGCGCGAGCACCAGGCCCTGCACGACGGCCTCACCGGCCTGCCGAACCGCAAGCTGCTGATCGTCCGGACCGAGGAGGCCCTCGCCGAGGCCCGCGGCGCCGAGAAGCGCAGCGCGGCCGGGCGCGCCGCCAAACGCGGGCCGGTCGCGCTCAGGCCCTCGCGGCGCCGCGCCGTCCCGGAGGAGCGCGACCAGCGCGCCGGGCTGTTCCTCCTCGACCTCGACCGGTTCAAGGAGGTCAACGACACCCTCGGGCACCCCACCGGGGACCGGCTGCTGCAGCTCGTCGCGCACCGGCTCACCCACAGCGTCCGGCCCGGCGACCTCGTCGCCCGGCTCGGCGGCGACGAGTTCGCGGTGCTGCTGCCGTCCGTCCGGGACGAGGCCGCCGCCCGCGAGGTCGCGGCGCGGCTGCGCGCAGCGCTCGGCGAACCCGTCCGGCTCGACGGCATGTCGTTCGACCTGGAGGCCAGCGTCGGGATCGCGCTGTTCCCCGACCACGCCCCCGACTTCGAGCTGCTCCTGCAGCGCGCCGATGTCGCGATGTACAACGCCAAGGAGGGCCGCACCGGCGTCGAGGTCTACTCGCCCGCCAACGACCGCAACTCCCCGGCCCGGCTCAGCATGCTCGGCGACCTGCGCCGCGCCATCGACCGGTCCGAGCTCGAGCTGTTCTACCAGCCGAAGGTGTCGCTGCGGGACGGCCAGCTCGTCGGCATGGAGGCGCTGCTGCGCTGGCGCCACCCCGACAAGGGGCTCCTCGAACCCGAGGCGTTCCTGTCGATCGCCGAGCAGACCTACCTGATGCGCTCCATCACGCACCACGTCGTCGAGGCCGCCCTCGCCCAGACCGCCGCGTGGTGGCGCGAGGACCTCGCCGTCCAGGTCGCGGTGAACGCCTCCGGACGCGACCTCCTCGACATGGGCCTCACCGAGACCATCGAGGAGGGCCTGCTCGCCCGCGGCCTGCCGGCCGCCGCGCTGCAGCTGGAGATCACCGAGCGGATCCTGATGAGCGAGCCCGCCTACGCCTCCGACACCGTCGCCAGGCTCGCCGAGCTCGGCATCCCGCTCAGCCTCGACGACTTCGGGACCGGCTACTCCTCGCTCGTCCGGCTGAAGCGCCTCCCGGTCGAGGAGATCAAGATCGACTCCTCGTTCGTCGGGCGGCTCGCGGAGTCCGGCGACGACGCGGTGATCGTCCGCTCGATCGTCGACCTCGTCCGCACCCTCGGCCTGCGCTCGGTCGCCGAGGGCGTCGAGGACCCGCAGACCGCGCGCCTGCTCCGCGAGATGGGCTGCGACGCCGCGCAGGGCTGGCACTTCGGCCGCCCCATGGACGCCGACACCGCCACCGACTGGCTGCGCCGCAACGTCCAGCGGGCCCCCGAACCCGCGGCGTAGAAGACCCGGGTAACGCGCTGGCCTCAGTAGCGGCGGCGGGTCTCGTAGGGGTCGTCCTCGTAGTAGTGCTCCTCGCGGATCGCGGGCGGCGGACGGCGCTCCACGGTGCGGCGCGCGGAGGCGATCCGGACGATCCCGACGACCAGCCCGATCAGGCCGCCGATCATCAGGATCACCCCGACCAGGCGGATGTCGATGCCGCTGAACTGGTAGTTGACCGCATAGGCCAGGATCGCGCCGATGATGATCAGGGCGATGCTGCCGCCGATGGTCACGGCGGACTCCTCTCGTCGTCCCGGGGTGGACGTGAGGAGCGTTCCCCGCCTGAGGATCTGAAACGGCCCGTACCGCGCCGCGACGGCGGCGCGCGGGCGCGCGGCGGTGTAAAGCGTTCGGGCGGCGGGGCCCCGGCCAATAGGATGGCGGGTATCCCAATCGATCGCAGGAACGGTTTCTCATCATGTCCGCCATCACCCGTGACGAGGTCTCGCACCTCGCCCGGCTGTCCCGGCTGGCGCTCGGCGACGATGAGCTCGACCATCTCGCCGCCCAGCTCGACCAGATCATTTCCGCGGTCGCGCGGGTGCAGGAGGTCGCCGCGGAGGACATCCCGCCCACCTCGCACGCGCTGCCGCTGACCAACGTGTACCGGCCCGACGAGGTCCGGCCGTGCCTCACGCCGGAGCAGGCGCTCGCCGGCGCTCCCGCCAGCGAGCAGCAGCGTTTCCGCGTCCCGCGGATTTTGGACGAGGAGGCCTGATGGCGGAGCTGTTCCGGAAGGGCGCCGCGGAGCTCGGCGCGCTGATGGCGGCGGGCGAGGTGTCGGCGGTCGAGGTCGCGCAGGCGCACCTGGACCGGATCGCCGCCGTGGACGGGAGCGTCGAGGCGTTCCTGCACGTGGACGCGGAGACCACGCTGGCGCAGGCGCGCCGGGTGGACGAGCGGCGCGCGGCGGGGGAGGAGCTCGGCCCGCTGGCCGGCGTCCCCATCGCCCACAAGGACGTGTTCACCACCACCGACATGCCGACCACGGCCGGATCGAAGATCCTCGAGGGCTGGCGGCCGCCGTACGACGCGACGGTGACGAGCCGGCTGCGCGAGGCCGGCCTGGTGATCCTCGGCAAGACGAACATGGACGAGTTCGCGATGGGCTCGTCCACGGAGAACAGCGCGTACAAGACGACGCGCAACCCGTGGGACCTGTCGCGCATCCCCGGCGGGTCGTCGGGCGGGTCGTCGGCGGCGGTCGCGGCGTACGAGGCGCCGCTGTCCACCGGCACCGACACCGGCGGGTCGATCCGCCAGCCCGCGGCGGTCACCGGCATCGTCGGGACGAAGCCGACCTATGGCGGCTCGTCCCGGTACGGGATCATCGCGTTCGCGTCGTCGCTGGACACGCCGGGCCCGTTCGCCCGCAACGTGCTGGACGCGGCGCTGCTGCACGAGGCGTTCAGCGGCCACGACGTCATGGACTCGACCTCGATCGACCGGCCCGTCCCGAACGTGGTGGAGGCGGCTCGCAGCGGCGACGTGGACGGCCTGCGGGTCGGCGTCGTCCGCGAGTTCTCCGGCGAGGGGTACGAGCCGGGCGTGTCTGCGCGGTTCACCGAGGCCGTGGAGCTGCTGGAGTCGCTCGGCGCGAAGGTCGTCGAGGTGTCCTGCCCGCACTTCCAGTACGCGCTGCCCGCCTACTACCTGATCGCGCCGTCGGAGGCGTCGTCGAACCTGGCGCGGTTCGACGCGATGCGGTACGGGCTGCGCGTCGGCGACGACGGCACCCGCAGCGCCGAGGAGGTCATGGCGCTGACCCGCGCGGAGGGCTTCGGGCCCGAGGTGAAGCGGCGGATCATGCTCGGCACCTACGCGCTGTCGTCGGGCTACTACGACGCCTACTACGGCAAGGCGCAGCAGGTCCGCACGCTGGTCAAGCATGACTTCGACGCGGCGTTCGAGCAGGTGGACGTGCTGGTCTCGCCGACCACGCCGACCACCGCGTTCCCGATCGGGGAGCGCGCGGACGACCCGATGGCGATGTACCTGGCCGACCTGTGCACGATCCCGGCGAACCTCACCGGCAACGCCGCGATCTCCGTGCCGTGCGGCCTCGCCGAGGGCCTGCCGGTGGGCCTGCAGGTGATGGCGCCCGTCCTCGGCGACGACCGCGTCTACCGGGTGGGCGCCGCCGTCGAGCGGGCCCTGGAAGAGCGCTGGGGCGGCCCGCTGCTGGCCAAGGCCCCCGAACTGGCGGAGGCGAAGTGAGCACCCCGACACTCATGCCGTACGACGAGGCGCTCGCGAAGTACGAGCCCGTCCTCGGCCTGGAGACGCACATCGAGCTCGGCACCGCGTCGAAGATGTTCTGCGGCTGCCCGACGACGTTCGGCGCGGACCCGAACACCCAGGTCTGCCCGGTCTGCCTGGGCCTGCCCGGGTCGCTGCCGGTGACCAACCACGCCGCGATCGAGGGCATCATCAAGATCGGCCTGGCGCTGAACTGCACGATCGTCGAGTGGTGCCGGTTCGCCCGGAAGAACTACTTCTACCCGGACATGCCGAAGGACTTCCAGATCTCGCAGTACGACGAGCCGCTGTGCGTCGACGGCCACCTGGACGTCGAGGTCGACGGCGAGACGTACCGGATCGAGATCGAGCGCGTCCACATGGAGGAGGACACCGGCAAGTCGCTGCACGTCGGCGGCAGCACGGGCCGCATCCACGGCGCCGACCACTCGCTGGTGGACTACAACCGGGCCGGCATCCCGCTGGTGGAGATCGTCACCAAGCCGATCGCCGCGACGGGCGACAAGGCGCCGCTGGTGGCCCGCGCGTACGCGACGGAGCTGCGCGAGCTGGTGCGGTCGCTCGGGGTTTCGGACGTCCGCATGGAGGAGGGCTCCATGCGCTGCGACGTGAACGTGTCGCTGATGCCGCGCGGCGCGTCGGAGTGGGGCACCCGCACCGAGACCAAGAACGTGAACTCGCTGCGCTCGGTGGAGCGCGCCGTCCGGTCGGAGATCGAGCGGCAGGCGGGCGTGCTGGACGCGGGCGGGCGGGTGATCCAGGAGACCCGCCACTTCCACGAGGACACCGGCCGCAGCACGAGCGGGCGCAGCAAGGAGGAGGCGCAGGACTACCGCTACTTCCCCGAGCCCGACCTGGTGCCGATGGCGCCGTCGCGGGAGTGGGTGGAGGAGCTGCGGGCGTCGCTGCCGGAGCTGCCCGCCGCGCGGCGCCGCCGCGTCCAGGGGGAGTGGGGCCTGTCGGACCTGGAGCTGCGGGACGTCGTCAACGCCGGCGCCGTCGACCTGATCGAGGCGACGATCGCGGCGGGCGCGGACGCCGGCGCGGCCCGCAAGTGGTGGATGAACGAGCTGTCGCGGCGCGCGACCGAGCAGGGCGTGGAGCTGGCCGAGCTGCCGATCACGCCGGAGCAGGTCGCGCGGATCCAGGCGATGGTGTCCGCCGGCGAGCTGAACGACAAGCTGGCCCGGCAGGTGTTCGAGGGCGTCCTCGCCGGCGAGGGCGGCCCGGACGAGGTCGTCGCGGCCCGCGGCCTGAAGGTCGTCAGCGACGAGGGCGAGCTCGCCTCGATCATCGACCAGGTGATCGCGGACAACGCCGCCGTGGCCGACAAGGTCCGGTCGGGCAAGGTCGCCGCCGCCGGCGCCCTCGTCGGCGCCGTGATGAAGGCCACCCGCGGGCAGGCCGACGCCGGCCGCGCCCGCGAGCTGATCCTCGAGAAGCTCGGCGCGTCCTGACGGTTCCCGCCGCCTCGCGGGCACGCCCGCGGGGCGGCGGAAATCCGGTCGCCACCCCATGGCCGCCATGATCCCTGAAGCGGCGGGTGCTGCGAACGCCGCCGTTCCCGCCATGCTCGTCTGGCATTTCCAGCACGTACGACCGGACTGAGCCGGGGTCCCGCTCCCTGTCGTAGGCGTCCGCTAGCTTTCGCGGGCATGGTGGAGAGTGCGTTTCCGGCCTTGCCCGCCGGGTTGCCGTCCGGCCGGTTGGTCGCGCCCGAGGAGGGCCCTGAGGGCGTCATGGCGCTGTGGGTGTCGGACGAGCCGAGGGCCGGGTTGGGCGGGCTCTGGTGCCGGTTGTACGACGAGCGCGCGGACACGGGCCTGTATCCGCTGCTGCTGGACACGCTCGGAGGGCAGCCGACCCGGCCCTGGCACGACGGGGAGCTGTTCGTCGGCGAGTCGGTGGCCGACATCGACGCCCTTGACGCCGAGGTCCTGCTGAGCGGCGACCGGGGCGGCGGCAAGTCCGGCGTGGAGGACCGGCCCGTCCCGTGGCCCGGGCTCGCCTCGCCGGGCGAAGGGGTGGAGGACGCCGACGAATGCGCCAGAGTGTCCGCCGAGGCGGGCGCGGAGGACGCGGAGTTCCTGCTCGGGCTCGCGCCGGCCGCGCGGGGAGCCGACACCCTGACGGTCATGGGGTGGTCCGGGCCGGTCAATCACTGCCGGACGGCGGAGATATCCGCGGTGCTGCGGTCCTGGGAGGAGCGGTTCGGGGCGCGTGTGGTGATGGTGGGCTTCGACGTGCTGGGGCTGTCGGTGGCCGCACCGCCGCGGACGATGGAGCACGCCCGTGCGGTGGCCGCCGAGCACGAGGCGTTCTGCCCGGACAACATCTGGCAGGGCGTCGGCGACATGGAGGAGTACGCCGCCGGGCTGGTGGGTCGGGCGAGCTGGTCGTTCTGGTGGGACTAGCGGGGCGGGACGGTGATGATGCGGTCGTCGGTCCTGGCCGGGGTGCCGCGGCCGTCGCGGTTGCTGGTGGTGAGCCACAGCGAGCCGTCCGGGGCGCGGACCACGGCGCGGAGCCGGCCGTAGGAGCCGGTGAACCGGGCGACGGGGCGGCCCACCTCGCCGCTCGCGGACAGCGGGACCTGCCAGAGCCGCTCGCCGCGCAGCGCGGCGGCCCACAGGGAGCCGTTGGCGTAGGCGAGCCCGGACGGGGACGCCTCCGACGTCCGCCACGTCAGCAGCGGGTTCGTGAAGCCCTTGCGGTTCCCGGAGCCCTCGACGGCCGGCCAGCCGTAGTCGCGGCCCTTCTCGATGAGGTTGATCTCGTCGAAGCGGTCCTGGCCGAACTCGGTGGCGTAGAGGCGGCCCTTGGGATCCCAGGCGAGGCCCTGGACGTTGCGGTGGCCGTACGTCCACACGCGGGTGCCGAACGGGTTGCCGGGGGCGGGCCTCCCGTCGGGCGCGACGCGGAGGATCTTCCCGGCGAGGGAGTTCCGGTCCTGCGCCTTCTCGCCCTGGCCGGTCTCTCCGGTGGTGATGTACAGCATCCGGTCGGGGCCGAACGCGAGGCGCCCGCCGTTGTGGATCTCGCCCTTGGGGATGCCGGTGACGACCGGGCGCGGGGCGCCGAGCCGGCCGCCGTCGTAGGAGGCGCGGACGACGCGGTTGTCGGTCGCGGACGTGGTGTACAGGAAGATCTGGTGGTCCCGCGCGTAGCCGGGGGAGACGGCGACGCCGAGCAGCCCGCCCTCGCCCGCCGCGTCGACGCCGGGAACGGTCCCGACCGGGGTCACCGCGCCCGCCGGGGTGACTCGCAGCAGCCGCGCCGAATCACGTTCGGTCACAAGTGCGTCACCGCCGGGGAGGAAGGCGATGGCCCACGGGATCTTCAGGCCCGTGACCAGAACGCGGGGCGCCCCCGGCGCGGCGGTGCCCCCGGACGGCAGGGGCGGCGGGGTCCGCGCACTCCCCGTGTCCTTCGGCGGGGACGACGAGCACCCCGCGAGGACCAGCGCGGCAAGGACGATCAGGTGCTTGCGCATGAGAACGCCTCCCGTCCCAGCATGACACTTCGCTGTCGCGTGCATCACACCGTCCCGCTCCGCACCCCACAGCGGACGGTGCGGGACAAGAGGGGCGCGGGGCGCTCGGGGTCCCGAATGCGCTCACCCAGCGTGATGCCGGGCAAGGCGCCGATTCGGTGACGATCACGTTTCGGCCATCCCAAACGGATCGCCGACGAGGCGGTTCGTCGCCATGAGGACGCCCAGCCTCAATCGGTCCGTGACCTACGGAACGTACTCTGAGCATCACGGTGATCCCGCAGTGCAGCAACGTCGCTGATCTCCGGCAGGCGCATCCGATGCGCCGCCGTCCCGCGCCGACCCTGCGCGGGGCACGATCCACGACCCTCCGGCCGTTATCCCTGCGACCGGATGAGGTCTCCGGACCCAAGTCCCCTCTGGCGCACCGCCGCGACCGCGAGGGACGGACAGCTCCCCGCGGGGCAGGAAGGGACACGGCGCGATGAGCGGCGAGAACGCCAGGCGGATGCCGCCGCGGGCGGTGCCGGTCGCCATGGCCGCGATCGTCGGCGTCCTGTACGCCACCGGGTCGCTGCTGGGCTGGGGCGGCACGGCCTTCCTCGCCTGGACCGAGGCGGTCGCCGCGGGCGCCGCGGCGATCTCGCTGCTGATGTCGGCCGGGCGGCCGAAGCGCGCCGCCGCCGACTCCGGCGACGTCGGGATCTTCCGGCGGGTGTCGTCCGGCGGGATCTGGCGGGCGTCGTGGCGCTGGTACGGGGTCGCGGCCGCGGGCTGGTTCGCGGGCGCGGTCGGCAGCGCGCTGGACGGCCACGTCTCGCGCAGCGCCCTGTCGCTCTCGGTGCCGGACCTGTTCTACCTGCTGGCCGCGGTGGCGCTGGTCACCGGCCTGATCGTGCCGGTGCGGCTGGCCCGCGACGTGGGCATGTGGCTGCGGTACCTGGCCGACACCTACGTGTGCGCGTGCGCGATCTTCGTGCTGGGCTGGGTCGCGCTCTTCAGCTCGCTGTACCACCAGTCGGGGGAGTCGGCGTCGGAGTTCCTGCTGGAGCTGCTGTACCCGCTGATCGACGTGGTGCTGCTGTGGGGGCGCTGCCGTTCGCGCTGGGCGCGGCGCGCGGGCGCCGGCGGCTGGCGTGGATGGGGTTCGGGGCGCTGGCGGCGTTCGCGACCGCCGACGTGGTGACGACGTTCGTCCGGCTGGACGGCGGCGGCCCGTCCGACGACCCGTCCGACATCCTGCGGCTCGCCGGGCTGCTGCTGCTCCTGCTGGTGCCGTGGACGGGCCCGGTGCCGGAGGCGGAGCCGGACGGCCCGTCCGACGACGTCCCGGCGGACGCCCTGCCGCAGGACGCGGCGCCGGAGCCCGACGAGCGCGGCCGGCTGATCGGCCCCGGGCTGGCGCCGGCGGCGGTCGCCGCGGCGGCCTCCCTGTTCGTCGCCGGGCACTCGCTGACCGGCCGCAACGGGCTGGAGCCGGTGGTGTCGATCGTGGCGGGCTCGGCGGCGCTGGTGCTGCTGGCGCGGCTCGCGGGGCTGCTGCGGGAGAACGAGCGGCTGCGCCGCGCCGTGGACGCGAGCGAGGAGCACTTCCGGGCGCTGTCGGAGAGCAGCAACGACGCCGTGCTGATCTGCGACCTCGACGCGACCGTCCAGTACGCGAGCGCGGGCGCGCTGCGCACCTACCACTACACGCCCGAGGAACTGCTCGGGCGACCGCTGCACGAGATCATCCACCCGGAGGACCTGCCGCGCGTCCAGGAGGCGTTCACCGAGTTCCTCGACGAGGAGGACGCGGCCGGCGGGGACCGGCCGGGCGCCACCGGGTCGCTGCGGGTGTCGTGCCGGGTCCGCGCCGCGGACGGCACGTGGCTGCCGACCGAGTCGACGATCTCCCGGTACGCGGGGACGGGCGAGGCGCCGGGACGGCTGCTGGTCACCACCCGCGACCTGAGCGAGCAGGCGGCGCTGCAGCGGCAGGTCGCGCACCTGACCTTCCACGACGGGCTGACGGGCCTGCCGAACCGGTCGTACTTCGAGGAGCGGACCCGGGAGGTGCTGGCGCAGCAGCGTCCGGGCGGCCGGGTCGCGGTGGTGTTCGTCGACATGGACGGGTTCACCGACGTCAACGACTCGGCCGGGCACGCGGCCGGCGACCAGGTGCTGGCGCAGGCGGCGCGGCGGCTGCGCGCCAACGTGCAGGCCGACGACACGGTGGCGCGGTGGGGCGGCGACGAGTTCGCGGTCCTCGTGCAGCTGCCGTCGGACGACCGGGAGACCCGCGCGGCGGTGGAGCTGGCGGGGCGGCTGCTGCGGGTGCTGTCGGTGGACCCGTACCAGGTCGGCAGCAAGCAGATCGTGCTGACCGCGAGCGTCGGGATCGCGTTCGCGGGGGACGAGGAGGCGCCGGCGGTCCCGGCGAAGGACCGGGGCGGCGACGCGGGCCGGCGGCTGCGCCGGACCGCCGCGGACCTGATCCGCAACGGCGACCTGGCGATGGCGCGGGCGAAGGAGCTGGGCGGCGGGCGCGTCGAGGTGTTCGCGCCGCACATGCACGCCGACGTGGTGCGGCGGCTGGAGCTCGGCAGCGACCTGCAGCGGGCCCTCGCCGAGGAGCAGTTCGCGGTGGAGTTCCAGCCGGTGGTGGACCTCGCGACGTCCCGGGTGACCGGGGTGGAGGCGCTGCTGCGCTGGTGGCGGGGGAGTGAGTCGGTGCCGCCGGAGGAGTTCATCGGGCCGGCGGAGGAGTCCGGGCTGATGATCCCGCTCGGCGACTGGGTGCTGCGGGAGGCGTGCCGGGAGGTGGCGCGGTGGCGCCGCGACTCCTGGGACGTGGGCCTGTCGGTGAACTTCACCGCCCGGCAGATCGCCGCGCCCCGGTTCGTGGAGTCGGTGGCGGCGGCGCTGGAGGAGACGGGGCTGCCGCCGCAGGCGCTGACGCTGGAGGTCCGCGAGGAGGTGCTCGTCGAGGACGGCGGGCAGAACGTGGCGCGGCTGTCGGAGCTGCGCGACCTCGGCGTCCGGCTGGCGATCGACGACTTCGGCACCGGGTACGCGTCGCTGGCCTACCTCGGCCAGCTCCCGGTGGACATCATCAAGATCGACCCGTCGTTCGTGGCGGGGCTCGGCTCGGACGAGACGCTGTCGCTGCTGACCCGGACGATCGTCCGGCTGGGCCGCGACCTGGGGCTGACCGTGGTGGCGGAGGGCATCGAGCGGCCGGAGCAGCTGGAGCTGCTGCGCGCGATGGACTGCCCGCGCGGCCAGGGCTTCCTGGTGGCGCGCCCGATGGCCGCCGGACGGGTGGAGTCGCTGGTCCGGACGAACCTCGCGGCACAGGATCTACCAGGCGATCTGCCGCTTCCGCTGCCGGGCTGAGGCGGCCGGCTCCGCTGGGAATTCGTCTCAGATGCCGAGATTTCCTGTCCACGGATTTGACCGGGGGCCGGATCTCGGCGAAAGTGGCTCCGTGCAGAACACCACCATCATCCTCGTAGTACTTGGTCGGCGCGCAGGCTGACCAAGCTCACCGACCTGCGCGCCTCCCCTCGACCGCTTCCGGCGGCGGGGGTTTTTTGTTGCCCGGCGAGCCCCAGACTTCTCTCCCAAGGAAACAGGATCATGACGACCGAACAGATGACGGGAGCCCAGGCGCTGGTCCGCGCCCTGGAGAACGTCGGCGTCGACACCGTGTTCGGCATCCCGGGGGGCGCGATCCTCCCGGCCTACGACCCGCTGTTCGACTCGAACAAGCTGCGCCACATCCTCGTCCGGCACGAGCAGGGCGCCGGCCACGCCGCGCAGGGCTACGCGATGGTCACCGGCAAGGTCGGGGTGTGCATGGCCACCTCCGGGCCGGGCGCGACGAACCTGGTCACCGCGATCTCCGACGCCTACATGGACTCGGTGCCGATGGTGGCCATCACGGGCCAGGTCGCGACCTCCCTCATCGGGACCGACGGCTTCCAGGAGGCCGACATCGCCGGCATCACGATGCCGATCACCAAGCACAACTTCCTGGTCACCAAGGCCGAGGACATCGCCCGCACCATCGCCGAGGCGTTCCACATCGCCGGCACCGGCCGTCCCGGCCCCGTCCTGGTCGACATCGCCAAGGACGCGATGCAGGCCACGGTCGAGTTCCAGTGGCCCGTCCAGCTCCAGCTCCCCGGGTACCGCCCCGTCACCCGGCCGCACTCCAAGCAGGTCCGCGAGGCGGCACGGCTGATCGTCGAGGCGGAGCGCCCGGTGCTGTACGTCGGCGGCGGCGTGCTGAAGGCCGGCGCGGCCGCCGAGCTGAAGGTGCTCGCCGAGCTGACCGGCGCCCCCGTCGTCACCACGCTGATGGCCAAGGGCGCGCTGCCCGACAGCCACCCGCTGCACATGGGCATGCCGGGCATGCACGGCGCGGTCGGCGCGGTCGGCGCGCTGCAGCGCTCGGACCTGCTGATCGCGCTCGGCGCCCGGTTCGACGACCGGGTCACCGGCAAGCTCGACGGGTTCGCCCCGCACGCCAAGGTCGTGCACGCCGACATCGACCCGGCGGAGATCTCCAAGAACCGGCACGCGGACGTCCCGATCGTCGGCGACGCCCGCGAGGTCATCGCCGACCTGATCGTCGCGGTGCAGAACGAGCACGAGGCGGGCCGCAAGGGGAACTACGAGGACTGGTGGCGCCAGCTCAACGCGTGGCGCGAGACCTACCCGCTGGGCTACGACACCCCCGAGGACGGCACGCTGTCCCCGCAGTACGTCATCGAGCGGATCGGGCAGCTCGCCGGCCCGGAGGCGTACTACGTCGCGGGCGTCGGCCAGCACCAGATGTGGGCGGCGCAGTTCATCAAGTACGAGCGGCCGGGCGCGTTCCTGAACTCCGGCGGCGCCGGGACGATGGGGTACTCGGTCCCGGCGGCGATGGGCGCCAAGGTCGGCGCGCCGGACGCGACGGTCTGGGCGATCGACGGCGACGGCTGCTTCCAGATGACCAACCAGGAGCTGGCCACCTGCGCGATCGAGGGCATCCCGGTCAAGGTCGCCGTGATCAACAACGGTAACCTCGGCATGGTCCGGCAGTGGCAGACGCTGTTCTACGACGGCCGCTACTCCAACACGAACCTGCACACCGCCAAGCGGATCCCCGACTTCGTCAAGCTCGCCGAGGCCTACGGCTGCGTGGGGCTGCGCTGCGAGAAGGCCGAGGACGTGGACGACGTCATCGCCAAGGCGATGGAGATCAACGACGCCCCCGTCGTGATCGACTTCGTGGTGCACAAGGACGCGATGGTCTGGCCCATGGTCGCCGCCGGCACCACCAACGACGACATCAAGATCGCGCGGGACATGGCGCCCGAGTGGGAGAACGGAGACTGACCGCGATGAGCTCGCACACCCTCTCGGTCCTGGTGGAGAACAAGCCGGGCATCCTGGCGCGGGTCGCGGCCCTGTTCTCGCGCCGCGGCTTCAACATCGAGTCCCTCGCGGTCGGCACCACCGAGCACCCGGACATCTCCCGGATGACGATCGTGGTGAACGTCGCCGAGCTGCCGCTGGAGCAGGTCACCAAGCAGCTGAACAAGCTGATCAACGTGCTGAAGATCGTCGAGCTGGAGCCGTCGGCGTCGGTCCAGCGCGAGCTGGTGCTGGTCAAGGTCCGGGCGGACGCGGAGACGCGCTCGCAGGTCCTCGAGACCGTCACGCTGTTCCGTGCCAAGGTGGTGGACGTCGCGCCCGACGCGGTCACGATCGAGGCCACCGGCAACCGCGACAAGCTGGACGCGTTCATCAAGGTCCTCGAGCCGTTCGGGATCAAGGAGCTGGTCCAGTCCGGCATGGTGGCCATCGGACGCGGCGCCCGGTCCATCACCGACCGCTCGCTGCGCGCGATCGAGCGCAGCGCCTGAAACCGGACGCCCGACCGGGCGCGGCCCGGCCCGAGACGTACAACCACATCGAAGAAAGGCAACAGCACTGTGGCTGAGATGTTCTACGACGACGCCGCCGACCTGAGCGTGATCCAGGGCCGGCACGTCGCGATCATCGGTTACGGCAGCCAGGGGCACGCGCACGCCCTGTCGCTGCGCGACTCCGGCGTCGACGTGCGGGTCGGGCTCCGCGAGGGGTCGGCCAGCCGGGAGAAGGCCGAGGCCGAGGGCCTGCGCGTGGTCACCCCCGCCGAGGCGGCCGAGGAGGCCGACCTCGTCATGCTGCTGGCCCCCGACCACCACCACCGCGAGATCTTCGAGAAGGACATCAAGCCGGCCCTCGTCGAGGGCGACGCGCTGTTCTTCGGGCACGGCTTCAGCATCCGGTACGGCCTCGTCCAGCCGCCGGAGGGCGTGGACGTGGCGATGGTCGCGCCGAAGGGCCCGGGCCACCTCGTCCGCCGCCAGTTCGTCGCGGGCCGCGGCGTCCCGGTGATCGTGGCGGTGGAGAAGGACGCCTCCGGGAACGCGTGGCCGCTGGCGCTGTCCTACGCCAAGGGCATCGGCGGCCTGCGCGCGGGCGGCATCAAGACCACCTTCACCGAGGAGACCGAGACCGACCTGTTCGGCGAGCAGGCCGTGCTGTGCGGCGGTGCGTCCGAGCTGGTCAAGGCCGGTTTCGAGGTGCTGACCGAGGCCGGCTACCAGCCGGAGGTCGCCTACTTCGAGGTGCTGCACGAGCTGAAGCTGATCGTCGACCTCATGTACGAGGGCGGCATCTCCAAGATGTACTGGTCGGTCTCCGACAACGCCGAGTACGGCGGCTACAGCCGCGGCCCGCGCGTGATCACGCCGGAGACGAAGGCCGCGATGAAGAAGATCCTCGGCGAGATCCAGTCCGGCGAGTACGCCAAGGAGCTGGTGGAGGAGTTCGAGGGCGGCCAGGCCCAGTTCGGCAAGTACCGCGAGCAGCTCGCCGAGCACCCGATCGAGAAGACCGGTGCGGAGTTGCGCCCGATGATGAGCTGGCTGAACGACTAGTCGTTCCGGTCGACCGGGGGCGGGCGCGCGGCGCCCGCCCCCGGTCGCGTTCCCGGGCGCCGCTCGTTCCCGGCGCGGCGCGTCTCGCGCGTCGCTCGTACTCGGGCGCCGCTCGCGGTCCCGCGCGCGGTTCAGCGGGGCGCGGAGGCGCGGGAGAGGCGGCGGCGGATGCGGGCGCGCAGGGACGTGGCGCCGGCGTCCTCGCGGACCACCAGCGCCAGGTGGCCGCCCTTGGTGAAGTACACCGAGACGTGGTGCGCGCCGACGGGGCGCCGCTGCGGCGCGGTCTTCAGGCCGTCCGCGCGGCGGGAGCCGAAGCGGGCCTCGCGGGTCACGCCGTGCGCGGTCGCGGCGACGTGCACGTCCCAGCGGCCGGGCGCGACGCCGGACGGGTCGGCGAACGCCTCGAACCCGCCGGTGCCGGTGTCCGGCGCGGAGCGCGGGCCTGCGGGGAAGACGTGCTCCTTGCCGGTGGTCCGCTCGCGCAGGATCACGTCCACGACCGTGCGGTTCGTCTCGACCCGTTCGAGCGCGGCGGTGCCGCGGATCCGCACCCGCCGGCCCTGCCAGCACACCGCGTCGAGGCGGTGCTCGACGCCGACCTCGGTGGTGATGTCGGCGTCCTGCCGGGGGACGCCGCGCAGGTAGGGGTACATCGCGTAGATCCGGCCGCCGACCACGACGGCGCCCGCGGGGCTGCCCTCCACCTCGTCGCGGATCAGCCGCTCCAGCTCCTCGCGCAGGCCGTACTGGATGCAGAACGCGCGCAGCCGGTCGGCGGCGGGCAGCGCGGCGCGGGCCGCGTCGCTGAGGCCCTCGTCGCCGATGACCCGGCGGGTGCCGTCGACGAGCCGCTCCCGCTGCCGGCGGTCGAGATCGAGGTACCGGTGGTCGTACACGCGCAGGACGTCGCGCAGGACGCTGATCGTGCTGTCGGAGGTCACGCTTCTCTCCTGATCGTCCGGGGACATGGTCACGGTAAGGCGTGAGATGGTCGCGCACAGTGAAATTCCGGTAGCGTGTCCTTCGGGATGCATACGCGGTATTGCGCCAGGGATACCGCGTATGCATACTCGGTGTTCATGTCCATACGACACGGCCTGCTGGCACTGCTGTCCCAGGGGCCCCGCTACGGCTACCAGCTGCGCGCCGAGTTCGAGGCGTCCACCGGATCGTCCTGGCCGCTCAACATCGGGCAGGTGTACTCCACGCTGTCCCGGCTCGAACGCGACGAACTGGTCACCCGCGTCGGGGCCGACGACGAGGGGCGGTTCGTCTACCGGATCACCCCGGCGGGCGAGGCGGACGTGCGGGAGTGGTTCGCCACCCCGGTGGCCCGCGCCGACCGGCCCCGCGACGAGCTGGCGATCAAGCTGGCGATGGCCGTCACCGCGCCCGGCGTCGACGTCCGCCAGGTCGTCCAGGCGCAGCGCACCGCCACCCTGCGCACCCTCCAGGACCTCACCCGGGTGAAGGCCGCCGCGCCCGCCGACCCGTCCGACCGGGGCGACCGCGCCTGGCGCCTCGTCCTGGAGTCGATGATCTTCCAGGCGGAGGCCGAGGTCCGCTGGCTGGACCACTGCGAGGCGTTCGTCGTCCGGACAGCGCCTGCCGCCCCGTCCGCGAGCCCGCCCGCGGGCCCGCCCGCCGCCGCGCCGCAGGACGCGCCGATCGAGGAGACGAGCCGGTGAGCGTGCTCGCGATGCGGGACGTGTCCCGCGACCACGGGACGGGCGCCGGGCTCGTGCACGCCCTGCGTGACGTGAGCCTCGACGTCGCGGAGGGCGAGTTCGTCGCGGTGATGGGCCCGTCCGGCTCCGGCAAGTCGACGCTGCTGACGCTCGCCGGCGGGCTGGACGCGCCGACCTCCGGCCGGGTCGCCGTCGCGGGCGCCGACCTCGGCGCGCTCGGGGCGGGCGCGCGGGCGGGGGTGCGGCGCGGCGCCA